>CAYPTZ010000001.1:0-34116 GCA_964413395.1 uncultured archaeon
AATTACCACTTCATAGACATAGGGGACATAGGGGATAATCCATTGAAAACTCGACACAAAGGAGATGTAAAGACACAGACTGAGAAATAGGAAGCCTATTTGTTTAAAGAACACGCCAGGACGCCAACCGATGATTGTAAGTATATTGTGAACATCCGTACTGAAAGGCACAAAGCATAAGAGAATCGAAAATAGAAGAAAGATCACACTTCCTTTAGCTACCCAAGAGTGAAGGTCCGTGATCTCATTCCAGAGGGTCATCGCTAGCCAAGTCCCTATGAAAAGGGGCGCCAGATTGCTAAAAAAGAGTTTGAGAAAGGTGATCCCTTGAGGATCTTCGCGAGTATAATACAGTCCTACGGAGCCTGACCCCTTTTTAAAATTGAAATGGATAGCACGAAACGATGTGGGGATGAAAAATAGTTTGCTCATGAGATAATGAGCCAATTCATGCACAACGAGCCCAACACTCCACATCTTGTGAAAGAGGGTTTGAACAAATTCAAAGCGTCCCATGAAAAACAAAAGAAGATGGTAAACCACAAACCCAACTAGTAAGAAGATGCCCATATAGATGAAAAAGCCCATGTAATGTTCCTCAACGTTTTTTTTTTTTGAAGTAATTCTACCTTGAGGATCTCATCCAATGTATTTAATAGAAAAAAAAGGACGATGTACGAATGTTAGTGATAAAATAAAATAGGTCTTTGTCAAAATTTGAAGAACGAGAGCCAATATATATTCTAAAAAATCACTAACACACTAACATTTGTACTCCATCAAAAAAAGGACGGTGTACGAATGTTAGTGGTGGGAGTTTTTTTAAATTAGTTTCATTATTTGAATCTCTAAATGTTGATTTGGTAGGAATCCATAAAAAATTATAGTCAATTATTTCTATAATCGAAGATATCATTATATTATGGTGGTGCCAATTAAGGCAATAATTTTCGATCTTGGGAATGTTCTCATTAATTATTCCTTTGAACGAGCATTTGAAAAATGGGCAGAATTGACAGGATATCCCCAAACCCATTTTAAATCCCGTTTTTCATATGATAATGCAACATTATATGCATTTGAACAGGGTAAAATATCTCCTTCGGAATATTTTGAATATTTAACAACCTTATTTGGTATACAATGGACTTTTGAACAATTTCAAGAGGGTTGGTTATTTACAAATATTGGAGTGAATACAATTATGCTGCCTATATTGGATTTTCTAAAAACCGATTATAAAATCTATGCTCTCTCAAATATAAACGAGTTACATGCACAGAATATTATTGAACGGTTTCCGCAATTATTTTCATATTTTGAAAAATGCTTTTTTTCCCATGATTTATCATCTAGAAAACCTCAAAAAGAAATTTACCAAAAAGTGATAAATTTGATCAAGCTAAAGCCAGAAGAATTGTTATTTATTGATGATATGGAAATAAATATTGAAGGGGCGAAGAAAGTTGGGATAAAAGTCATTCAAATGCATTCGAAAAGTCAGCTAATTTTAGATATGAACAAATTAGGAATGGATCTGAATAACTTAATTGAAGAGTAGAATCGAATAGAATAAATGAATTATAAAACTGAAAAATCAATCTGATAAATCGATCTGATAAATAGACTTGAGAAATAGAAATAGATATTGAATTCATCATATTGCGTTGAATAGTTTCTTCAATAATAAACATATTTTTATTTAATGGAAATTCTGAGTATTCAACAAAATCGTGGTTAACTATAAGCTTCTTATAGTCAAAAAAGAAACATTAATTGATCTTTATGACTTCGGATGAATCAAAAAAAATCGTATTATTTGGCTTTCTCATACCGATAATTGCAGGAATATCCCTTTTAGTCTCAATTATGCTCTATTGGATAGATGGGTCCAGTTTTTTACCTTGGGCAAATTATCTGAGTGATTTAAGCATTGGGACAAATGGAGCAAATTATGTATTCTTTGGAATGCTTATTTTCTTGGCTCTGAGTTCGGGGATTGTGTTTATATATCTTGGAAGAATTTTGAAGAAAACTAGTGAACAGTCTAACCTCATAAGTATGGGAGTGATTTGTGGTATGATATATGGTTTTTTCACCATATTTATTGTATTTTTTCCCTTGGACCCAAATCAACCATCTGATTATACCATACATGTTGTTGGTGCCATCATGCTTTTTGTAGCATTTGGATGTACCATACTAATTTTTAACGGTCTCATGAGAAAGGAGGGAAGTTTCAAACCTATCGCTATTGGGGTGGGAAGTCTTGCAGGAATATTATCGCTTCTATTTGCGGGATTGTTATTTTTCATTGAAATTTTAGAAGTGATACAACCAAATATTCTAGCTTATTTAGTTGAATGGACTTTCTTTGCCTTGTCAATGATCTGGATCGTGTTAATCAGTGTCAAATATAAAAATGAATGAATTTCTTTTTTACATTATTGTGAAAATTTCGTGTTAAAAAAAATCTTTCATGATATTAACGAATATTATTACTCGGAATATGGAATAAAGTGAAAAAAGAAGATTAGGGTGGATAATTATTATTTTATTATTTTGATGTAATTTCGATGTTGAATTTTCTTCGATATAGTGGTATGCCTGCGATACATACTACAGATATGATAATAAAATTGAAGGGATATCCAGAAATACCATTTTTTGAGACTATTATGTAAATAAATGTGGTATCAAAATCTCCATCTACATCTGTAAGAGTTAAGCTTACGGTATAATTTCCTGCCGAAGTAAATTGATGGATTGGATTAGTTTCGGTGACATTATTAGAACTATCTCCAAAATTCCATTGGAATTCTGAGGGCGGATTTCCGCTAGTTCCTGTAAATGTAAATTCTACAGAATCGCCTACCTTAATATTGGTTTCATTAGCTAAAAATGTGGCAATTGGTTCTGTATCTGAAATTAGATGAATTTTAGCAATATATAAATCAATCATTCCATTATGGGTTTCATTAATTGCATTTGGTGTTGTAGGAAAATCTGATGTGCTATTTGATGATCCAGTGATATACACATTTCCCGAAATATCAATAGCTGATGAACGGCCGTAATCAGTATTAGAACCTCCAACATAGGTAGAATATTCTAAGGTTGATCCATCGCCATTAATTTTACAAACAAATACATCTCCATTAACACCTTTATAGCTATCACTTATGGCATTAGAGGTGATAGGAAAATCTCCACTATCTGTACTCCCAATAAGATAGACGCATCCAAAATTATCGAGGGAGATACTGTTTGCAGAATCAGAATTAGAACCCCCCAGATATGATGAATATAGTAATTCAGTTCCATCGTCATTGATTTTGCATACAAATGCGTCATATTCCCCATTAAAAGTCTCATCATAGGCATTTAATGTCGTTGGAAAATCAGAATCTCCGACCCATCCTGTTATGTATGCACATCCAGAATTATCGATTGCAATCGCAGTCCCTATATCAAAACCTGTGCTTCCAAGAAATGTTGAGTATTCTAGGGTGGAGCCATCTGCACTGAGCTTGCTAACAAAAATATCCGTGGTGCCTCCATTAAAAGATTCATCGAAGGCACCTGTTGTAATAGGAAAATCATCTTCACTTGAAGTTACTCCAACAATATAAACACATCCAAGACCATCGATAGCAATACTTGATTCCATATCCAAACCTGGTCCTCCAAAAAAAGTGGAATATTCTAAAGCTGTGCCATCGAGATTGATCTTACTAATAAAAATTTTGGCACCCCCACTAAATATGTTACTGAAAGCTCCAGATGTAGTTGGAAAATCAGTATCTAGAGTCATTCCTGTGATATATACATATCCGAAATTATCCACTACAATATCTGAAGCGAAATCTGAACTTGTACTTCCAATTAATGTCGAATATTCTAACACCGACCCCTCGGGATTAATCTTGCAGATGAAAACATCTTTTCTTCCAATAAGTGTTTCATTAATGGCATTTAAAGTGGTGGGAAAATCTACACTGTCTGTGTAACCTGTGATATACACATATCCATTACCGTCGACTACAATTCCGACTCCAGTATCATTACCGGTACCTCCAAGTAATGTTGAGTATTCGAGAGTACTTCCATCAGCACTAATTTTGCAGATAAAAAGATCGTCTTGTCCGTTATGAGTTGTGTTAAGAGCATTAGATGTGGTAGGGAAATTTGTACTATTTGTTGATCCTGTAATATAGGCGCAGCCATAATCATCAACAACAATTGCGATTCCATAATCATCTTCGGAACCTCCAAGAAAAGTAGAGTATTCCAGCATCCCTACATTTGCTGATGATAATGGGAGATCTAATAGCTTTTCAAATCTTTCAAGATAGTATTCATCCGGATAAATCATTATTTCATTATTATTTTCATCAAATATCATCAATTTATTGGAATTTATCCCACAGCTAGATATTATCAATAATCCAAGGAATATTTTTGCTGTAATTGTTGGAAAGAAGTTTTTTTTTTTTTTCATTTGTTTTTGCCTTTTTTTTATTATTAGTTATATTTTCTATATTGGTGGTTTTAAGCGATAAATTATATTGTAGTTTGGTTAATGATATATTTAATATTTATTAAAATTTGCATCAATAAAGTGAATTTGGGTTTAAATTTTCTCTTAATTTTATTTGCTTATTCTGAAGATTTTTTCTGTACTTTTGATATTTATTGAAAAAAAAAGATTTATTTTAAAATGGAATTGAATGTAGGATTTTTAGCATTAACGAATTTTAACTTGATCTTATATCAAGTTCTCTGATAGATAATTGAAATCATTTCTGATCAATTGTATTGAGAAGAGCAATAAATGCCATTGAATTTATATATTATATTCTATTTGATAGAATCGATATCTCTTCGATGATTTCTTGAAGTTTAGTGTTTAGGGTGCTTTGATCTCCTGTTTTCATCGGGATCTCTGATATAACTGTATTAATCTGTTTATTGATCGAAATGAGTTTATTTTTGATCTCAAGATTATTCATTAAATAAAATTGGTACAAAGTAATAATAAATATTCATGTTTTTTTTATAAGTTGTCATACCTAGTACGAATTTGTCAGGATTAATTTATAAGAATAATTAGGGGAAAAAAAAATAAATAAATAAATATTTATCATAAATTCACTTTATTTCCACATGAAGAACAAAATATTGGTTTATCTTCTTTAAGTTGGGAACCACATTGGCTGCAATACTCAATTTGAACTCTACTGTTAAAATCTGTATTTTTTTGGCCATCTAAAGCGATATTAGTAGCAGGTGACTTTTGGGTTTGTGTTAAAGAACTATGCCCAAATGGAATGGCATGTTGTGGATTAATTGCAGTTTGTTGATTATTGGGTATATTTATTGTAGTCGATATGTTAGATCTATGACCTTCATCTGGATTTGGTTGATAAATTGACTCCAATGGGTAAGTAGCATATGTATATCTAGTTAATCCATTTCCTGCCTTAATTAGTCCTACCATAATGATAATACTTCCTATTAAAGAAATTAGGCCTGAAATGGATTCTTCTGAGAGGATTAGAGGAATTATTGTGGAGATTAGGAGAAGAAATTCACCAATTTTTGCTTTATTAAATCCATCTAATAAATTCTCTTTTTTTTGATAATTTGCAGGTTGTTTAAAAGATGGTAAATGTCTTAATTCATCCTGTAACATATTATAGGCACCAATTCGTAAAATAAATGGGATCAGAGAAAGAAAGCTAATGAATTGAAGTGAATTATAATAATCAGAAATCAAAAATGCAAATGCATCACTATTTCCTGAATATATATCTACAACATTTGGAAGTTTATCAATAAAATCATGTAATAAATTAAAAATTGCAATAGTGATGATTCCATCTAATAAAATAGATATAGAAAATAAAATAATAATTTTCTTTGAACTATTTTCAATTCTCCCAAAATTCATATCTATTTTATTAATCTGCATAAGAAATATAATGGCATAAATATCAATAATTACTAATGATATAGCGGCTATCCATTGAATACTTGAAATATATCTATTAAATTTGTTTAAAACTTCTGTGAATGATTGATCTGAATAAATTTCAGTGGAAAAAGTGGATGCAATCAAAAAAAGGAAGATAAAATTTAATACATAGAGTATAGCTGTTGCTTTCCCAAAATTTTTAGTCTTTTGCCCAAAAGCTCTAAAATTTTGTTGTGTTTCAGAATTATTTGTCATTTATTAGTACATATTTGCAAGGATTGAAATATAAATCTTTGGAAGTATTATCAAAGTATTATCAAAAGAAAAAGTATTAAATTAATTAAAAATAGAGTTTTTCCGTGATTTCGGTGAAATAATTAAAAATAGTTTGATCACCAACCCAAGATGATAAAATTTCTCCAAATTCCATGATAAAAGCATCTCGAATTTTATACAGAATTTTCCGAATATTTGCATCCTTTTCTTTAAATTTGGCTCTGCCAACAACAAAGAAACTTACGGGTTCATTAACAGGGAGAATTAAGATTTTTGAATCTTTCATTCTGATTGCATCGATTGATTCTGCGGCAATGGTTTCAACAGCAGATAAAATACCGGAAAAGAGAATTGGGCTAATAATTTGTCGATTAACTGCTTCCGGTCCTCGAATGTGAACAAGTGATAATCCTGCCCTATCTATTACCCACAATTCCCATAGTTTTAAACCCATTACCATTCATCCCAATTTTTTTTTTTTATTCAAATCAAAATAGTAATTTATTAAAAAATTGACATATAAGATTTTAAATTTGCAATATGTCAAGAATTTACATGTGCATTTCTTTATCAGGTTCAATATCGATGATTGAAACCTCTTCAACTCGGGGAACTTTTAAGAATTCATCTTTAATTTTTGCTAAAGAAACTTCATGATTTTTAATATTAGCAGTATCTAAATAAGTTTCATAAAAGCAATTTATTGATTCAAAGCATAATCCTGTGGTGTGAATTGTTCCATCTCCTAGATTAAAGTTCTTTAATACATCAGAGATTCCTTTTACCAAATCAGGGGAAAATTCTTTCAATCTAATGAGGATTTTTTTTATTGTAGCATTTTTACATGGAAAAACTGATATCTTTATAATGTCATCCGCAGGAATGTAAATGAAGAGATAATATGGCGCTTTTTTAAGATGATCTTGAATTTTTTCCGGAATAAAGTGGGATGATGTGAATTTTTCTTCTGAAATTAATTTTCCAAATGATATTTGTTTTTTATCTTCAATATCCATTGTTTATTTCTCCAAATAATCTAATTAGTTATTGGTGAAAAGACTATATAATATTTCTTAACTTCAAAATTATTTGAGGATCAGAATAAAATATTTTGATATTAGCTTTATTAAGAAAATATTGTTAGCTATAAGAAGGAAGGAGGAACCTAAACACATTTTGAGTCTTTTTTTTTTTGGTTTATTTAATTATTTTTTTTAAATGATTCAAGATTATAATCTCAAGTTAGAGCTTGATAAGATACTTTTATTAAAAAAGTGTTAATATCAGGAAAAAAAACCTCTCTAAAATTAAAGTTAAAATTAGATAGTATGATAAAAAAAAAAAGACAATGTGATGAAGGTATTGTATTCAGACTTTGGAATGAAGTTCTATTCTTTTTTTTTGCCAATTAATGAATAACTTAAAGGAAGTATTTGGAATTTTTCAACTTTTTCTAAATGTGGAGTTAAGCATGAGAGATATTCTTGAAAATCAATGATTTCTATTCCTGCATTAATGATTGCCATAATGATTGAAGATAATGGATGTGAGAAGTCATAAGAGGGATTTGACTTATAACTTTCAAAACCGTAGTAATCTAATCCTTCTGTTCCTATCCAAGGTTTTGATCGAAAATATGGAGATCCTGGGTTCATAGGATGTTCAGCATCATAACCTTCATCTCCTTCAAAAAGTACAACATCAGCAAATGGATGAGTATCTAAAATATATAAGATTCCTAATGGTTTTAGCATTTTTGCAACAGAATTAAAGATTGGTTGGAGATCTCTTAACCAACATAATCCTCCAATGGTAAAATAAACAATATCAAAAGTCTCAGAATTGATCTTATCTATATCATAAGCATCAGTTTGCACAAATTTACATTGAACTCCTGCAATTTCTGCTAAAATTTTTGCTTCCTTAATAGCTTCATCTGAAATATCAAAACCTATTCCTGATTTTGCACCTAATCTGACTGCCGATATTAATTCTCTTCCATTATTACAACAGATATGTGCAATAGTTTTATCTTTTATTCCAATGTTATTAAAAATTTGGATGTCTCTTTCATCTAAGGTCAGAAATTTAGAATCTTTAAATAATTTTTTTAAATCTGCATTTCGATTTTTTTGATGATAGGGCATTGCTTGATTCCAAGCCTTTCGATTATTTTCAGAAATTTCTTTTAAATCCATAATAATTCTGTATCAAAAAATATGAAATTTGTATTAAATTTTATGAAATGGTTGAAATCTATATGTTTTTATAAAAAGCTTGCTAATATTTGGATGCTAATTTATTTATATTAAAAATTATGATAATAATTGGATTCCTGTTCACTTATGATAAGTCTATCATCTTAATATTTTAACTGAGAAAAAAAAATGCTAAAATTTCTCTCTTTTGTTTTAGTTTTTTTTAAATTGGTTAAATAAGGTGATTTTATGTTTACTTTAAAATATGCATTTCAATCAATAAAACGAAGGAAAAAACAAAACTTAGTAATTGTTTTAGCAATTGTATTAAGTGTAAGTATTTTTATGGGTGTTGCTTTAAGTAATCAAGGATTAGTTGATACAATTGGTTCAAAGTGGGTTCGCGATAATAATCAAAGTGATATACATATTTAGGGCGATTTTTTTCCAGAAAATATAACAAATCTCATTTTTAATCCATCAAACTCTTGGAATGATAACATTGAGGTGATTTCACCTCGTATTATCTATCAATCAGATATTTATTTTGGCGGAAAAAATGTGAAAGATGTATTTTTTCAGGGAATATACCCAAATGAATCATATTCTGATCCATTTTACGATATAGAAGGAAATGAGATGGTTTTAACAAATTTTTTAAAAGATGAAGATATGGTTTTGAACAATGGAATAATATCAAAGAGTTTTGCTGAAACAATAAATATCCAAGTTGGAGGTGTTCTTCGTACAAATTTTTATGATCTAAATGGTTCTCAAGTATTTGTTGATATTACAATAACAGGGATATTTGATGATGAAATAGGGAGAGGTATAGAATTTACTACTTGGGATCAAGATTTAATTTATCTAAATATTAGAGCCTTGCAAAAATATTATATTCCAGACTATTCTGATTTTGTCAATTTTATTAGTATAGAATTCAATGATGAGACTGTAAATCATGATATTAATGACATGGATTTTAAAGAAAAAGAATTTCAAGGGAAGGAATTTATTGAAAATGCAGTATTAGATTTAAAAATACTTTTAAATGACAATTATATTGGGCTTATAATCTATTCAAGTAGAGTTAGTGCTGTAAATAATACAGTAGATTCAATGGGATTTGCAAGTGTTATGAATGTGTTTAATATTTTATTGAATTTAACTGCTGTTCTTCTAATTGTAAATATCCAAATAATTAGTATGGAAGATAGAAAAAAACAAACAGGGATTTTACGTGCTTTAGGTGAAAAACCAAGTTCTATTGTTCAAATCTTTATTATCGAAGCTTTTATTGTTGGCGTTGTTGGTTCATTACTTGGTTTACTAGGAGGAAAATTGTTAGGGGATTTTGTTCAGTCATATATTTCAGATTTATTTTTAGGAACTTCTGAAATATCAACAAAAATTTCTTTAAACACAATAACAAATTCAATAATATTTGGGACAATCCTATCTGTAATTATAGCAATAATTCCAGCAGTAATTGCTTCTAAAAAATCAATTACTAGTGCAATTAAAGATATTGAAGAAACTAAAATTAAGAAGAAACGTCATACTGGTATCATATTTGGGTTTATATTAGTTCTCATTGGCATCGTAGTGAGTATTCAATCTGGTCAATTTTGGATACAAGATGGATGGAGAACTTTTGCAGATCATAATACATATTTGATTGGTTTTAGTTGTTTATTCGGTGGTATAGGCTTAATGCTTTCTGAATTTTTTAATAAACAAATTGGATTGAATATCACTGGTTCAGTATTTTTAGGGATTTCACTATTTGATATGTTTGTCGCAGTGAATTGGCTAAATCCTGGAGAAAGTGATTTTGAGGGATGGGTACTTGTTGTTCTTTTATTCCAATTATTTGGATTAATTGTACTAATATCAGCAAATTATAATTCCATACTGAAATTTATCAATAAAATATTATCACCGTTTAAATCTTTAAGATCATGTTCACAAGTCACTACAAAATATATGAATGGGAAAAAATCTCGTGGTTTATTAGCTTTTACTGTTTTAACTTTGATATTGACAACAATAATTTTTGTGATCAGTTCAGCCGAAACCCAAAGAACTAGTCTTGTTGCTGCCTATGAAGAAAGGTCAGATAATATGGATATAGTGATGAATGTTGATTTTCCTCATCCTGAGATACAAAGTGAAATTGAAAAAATAGATAATGTGACGAAAGTCTTTGGATTCCGCAGTAATTATATTCCTATCTATTTTGAATCTCCTCATTCGAATAATTCATTATATGCGAAGGACAATTCATTTTTATATCGAAGAGCAATAGAAATACCAAAATCATTGATGAGTAATAATGGATTATGGGATAAAGATTCCTTTAAAATTCATTTAGATTCTATAGCCATGAATTCTTCTTATGATAGCAATTTATATTTATCAAAAGAAGAAAAATAAGCCATTAATATTCAAATTTTAGAAGATTTTGGAGATAATAAAGGAAAAATTGTTGAAAAAACATATTCTGAATATGATGAAAATGATCAAATTACAGAAGTTGTAAGACAAGAAAATCAATCTTTGGTAATCGGTGGAATTTATTCACAATATTTTGAAATAGGACAAATTTTTTATCTACAATCCCATGAAGAGAATATAACTCTTCCAATATATTATGTTGCATCAGCTTTTGATATGATGGGAGATTGGGATTTATTTGGTGGCTCTATTTTAATTACTCCCGAAATTGCGAATCAATTACCTGAATTTGATGTTATTGATCATTCAAATATTTTCCTTATTAGAACTGAAAAAGATTATTCTGATTTTGAGGGAAATAAACAAATATCAAATAATATTGAAATTTCATTGAATGATTACGAAAATCCTAATTCATTATCATCAAAGACGCATATGTTAATTGGGGCAACTGGTAGAGTTGTTCAAGAGGAAGTATTTAAGGAGTCAGACGAGGAAGCCAGTGTTTGGGAATTTCTTGCTGTCTTTTCAACTATCGGATTAGTAATTGGAGCTGCAGGTTTTGCAATCATTTCATTCCGTTCTGTATCTGAAAGAAAACAAGAAATTGGGATGATGAGGGCTATAGGATTCTCAAAAAGGAAAGTAATCAATTCAATTCTAATTGAATTAATTGCTATTACGACCCTTTCTTTAATTTGTGGTATTTTATTAGGAGGGCTTTTTACTCATATGTTTGCAACCAAATTTTTTGATGTTGCTGCAAAATTTCCTTGGGTAAAAATAATGCTTTATATTGCAAGTACCTTCTTTGTCTCTATTATATTGGGGATAATTCCTGGAAGAAAAGCGGCAAATATTGCTCCAAGTCAAGCTCTGAGATATACAGGATAAATTTTTTTTTTTTTTTTTGATAAGAATTGGTTTACATTTGATTTATGATGTAAACCAACTTTATTTTCATAAATAAATAATAAAATAGGAAAAGGTAATAATAAATGATAACTGATGTAAAAACTGAACAAGTTGTAATTAATCAAGTAAAATATAAAACTAAAGATGTAATATTAAGTGTCGAAGAATTACATAAAAAATATAATGAAGGTTATAGTAATGAAGTTCATGTTTTAAAAGGAATGAATTTCGAAATTCCAAAGGGCCAAATGGTCGCAATTATGGGGGCAAGTGGATGTGGGAAAACAACCTTATTAAATTTAATAGGCGGACTAGATCATATTACATCTGGAAAAATTAGTGTAAATGATAATAATTTATCTCATTTATCTGATAAGGATTTGACTGAATTTCGACGCGATTCTATTGGATATATTTTTCAATTATTCAATTTATTTGCTGACCAAACTTTAATTGAAAATGTATCTCTCCCATTAATATTGCAAGGAATTCCTCTAAAAGAAGCGCAAGCTCAAGCATTAGAAGTATTGGACGAAGTAGGAATTGCCTCTCGAGCCAATGAAAAACCATCAAACTTAAGTGGTGGAGAACAACAAAAAGTTGCAATTGCGCGTTCTTTGGTGACAAAACCAAAATTAATTTTGGCAGACGAACCTACTGGAGATTTAGATGTTAGTACTTCAAAGGATATTATGAAATTATTTAAAAATCTCCAAAAAATCAAACCTGAGATGTCGATTATTGTGGTAACTCATTCAGAAGCTATTGCTCATTATTGTGATCGAATTATTCGAATAGATGATGGAATTATCATTGAAGATGATTCTATTGGTAATTCTGGAACGATAAATTTATATAAAGATTTTCTCGAAAATGAAAAATTAGTAACAAGCCAATCATATTTTGAGGAACTAACTCAAACCCCAATTCTGGAAGTAAATCAATTATCGAAATCATTTATGCAAGGTTCTAAACAAATAGATGCATTAGTTGATGTATCATTTAATGTGTATCCTGGAGAATTCCTAATTATAAGGGGACCAAGTGGAGCCGGAAAAACCACACTTTTAAACTTAATTGCCGGTTTAGATTTACCAGATACTGGAGATATTTCTTTCAAAGGGCAAAATATTGTAAAAATGCCAGATAATAAAAAATCAAAACTCAGACTGGAAAATTTCTCATTTATATTTCAAGATTATGGATTAATTCCGCATTTGACGACAGAAGAGAATACTAGTCTTCCATTATCAATTCGAGGAAAAAAAGATAAGGCATTAATTCTTGATTTTCTTTCAAAGGTAGGAATTGCAGAATTAGCGGACCAAAAACCTGCGTATTTAAGTGGGGGTCAGATGCAACGAGTGGGAATAGCAAGAGCTTTGGTGAATAATCCAAGTATTTTATTTGCAGACGAACCCACGGGTGATTTAGATACCAAAACTAGTAATATAATTATGGAATTACTAAGATCCTATCATGAAGAACATGGAACAACTATAGTGTTAGTAACTCATGACCCTGCTATTGCCAAATATGGAACTCGTGAAATATATTTACGGGATGGTAAAAAAATTTAATTACACTGTTTTTATTAAATACTATATTTCATTCTTTCACACAACAAACAAAATTTTTTTTTTTTTAATGTCTCCTCAGTAGATTCATACGGGTTAATTTTTTATTAATTCTAAAATAGATGACCAGATTCGATGTCAATCGAATGATGAATCTGTTGAGGAGACTTAATTTTTTTATTATTAAGCTGATTTTCTTGATAGTAATGTAATAAAAAAAATTTGAATCTAAAAAGAATAATTTTATTAAAAATGTGTGATTTATTTCACATAATATTAGAAATAAATAACATAATAAATATCATAAATAAAGAAGTGAATTTAAATGGAAATTAAAAAAAAAATGGGGATCTGGATTATTGTCTCCATAATAATTGAAGTAATTATAGTATCTATTGCATCATTTTCTATTGATATATGGGATATTTTAGACAATTGGTCTATTTGGCTTATTTTTCCAATTGGTTCATATTGTTTTTGGTATATTTTTCGCTATCTTCAAGAATCTAAGGAAAGTATACCAATGACAGATGAAAGGACTCAACAAGCTCGTTATAAAGCTGCATTTTATTCATTATTTATCAGTGCTATTGTCATGTTTTTTTTAAGTATTGGATATTCGTTATTGGATTTATCAAAAATTCCATTGGATTTTATATTTTTAGCAATTGCTATTGGGCAAATTAAAATGATGCTGCTTTTTGAATGGTATTTTGAAAAGAGAGGAAATATATGAAAACTAAGATAAAAGAATTGCGAGCTCGATATGAAATCACACAGGAACAACTTGCTAATATGGTAGGTGTTCGAAGAGAAACAATTTTATTCTTAGAAAAGGGAAAATACAATCCCTCTTTAAAATTAGCTCATAAAGTAGCCAAAGTTTTAAAAACTACAATTGATGATCTTTTTATTTTTGAGGATGATGATGAAAAAAATATTTTATCATAATTCTATCTATAAATTCTAACGTTATTTATGTGAGAAAATTCTTTAATTATTCTTAAAAATAGCTTCTTTTTTTTGCTTTTTCTTCTTTTTTTCCAAATTTATTAAAAGGGATTTAATTGATATTTAAAAAAAAAAAATTTATAAGTGTGTGTGATATTTATAACATATTGTTAGATATGGATAACATTTTGTTAATGAATTATAACAATATATTAAAAATTTCTAACTAAAAAACAATCTTGAAAAAACACGATATAAATTCCAAATTTGTAAATAGTGGATAATTATACGCTATGAAATGGTCTTTTGTATAGTGAAATTTTTTCAAATAATGGAGAATATATTATGAGTTTAACAATTGAATGGGTAAATCTATCAAAGACATTTGATTCGTTTATTGCAGTAAATAATTTCAATATTAAAATTGAAGGGGCGAAATGTGTAGGATTTTTGGGTCCGAATGGTTCAGGAAAAACAACAACCTTGAAAATGTGTACTGGACTTATGAATCCATCAGCAGGAGATGTATTAATAAATGGGATAAATGTTCAAAAGGAAAAAAAAAAAGCTTTATGTTCAATAGGATCTGCGGTTGAAATTCCAGAAATATATCCTTATTTGACACCTAGGGAAGCTTTAATGATGATCGCAAAAATTAGAGGCATATCTCCTAATTCATGTACAAAAAAAATTATTCAAGTACTTCAAGAAGTTCAGATGATTGATTGGATCGACAAAAGAATTGGTAAATTTTCTAGAGGGATGAAACAGAGGATAGTAATTGCTTCCGCACTAATTAATAATCCAGATATTTTACTCTTTGATGAACCTACTCAAGGGTTAGATCCTCGGGGAATGAACGAAATTAGAGAAATAATTAAAAGTTTAAAAACGAAAGGAAAATTGATTTTAATGAGTTCTCATTTACTAGATGAGGTTTCACAAGTATGTGATGAAGTAATAATGATTGATCATGGCAAAATTTTAGATTATGATTCCATTACCAACATAATTAAGAAATTTGCAGGAAAAAATAATTGGGTGGAGATAGGATTTGAAAATCCTCTCTCAAATTCGATGAAAACCAATCTAATACGTGAACTACCCAAATTGATTACTTTAGAATGGATTGATGATCGTAATGTTAAAATGCAATATCAAGGGGGATTTGAAATTTCATCGAAAATATTAAAAAAAATTGTAGAAATGAATCTGGGGATTATAAACTATAGACCTGCTTGGAGAGAACTGGAAGATGTCTATATGAATTTAATTAAGACGAAGGTGTAAAAAAAATGTCAACAGTCAAAATAAAAAATGGAATAAAATTTAATGCGGAAAATAAAAAAAAACAGGTGAATATAATCCCCAACAATTTTGGTCAGATCAAAATTATTACAAAATATACATTATTGGATTATATTCGTTCTCGTCGATTTATTATCTTATCAAGTTTAATTTTTGGTTTGTCCCTATTATTACTTTTTATAACTGATAATATGATAAACGTATGGGCCCAAATGGCACCAATAATAGGTATTTTATCGAGTATTTTTTTTGGAAGTGATGCAATCGCTGGAGAATTTCAAAATAAAACAGGATATTATATTATCCCAAATCCGATAAATCGTTCCTCAATATATTTAGGAAAATGGTTAGCTGCCTATTTAGCCTCGTCATTAGTTTTAGGCGGATATTTGATAATAACTTTGATTGTTGGATTAATAAACAAGAATATTCCTGATCAATTTATATATTCAATAATAATCACGTGGTTCTTCTTAGCTGCAGGATTAAGTGTAGTCTTTTGTTTAAGTGCAGTTTCAAAGAGTATTTTGACATCAATTTTTCTTGATGTTATACTACTATTGTGGTTGAATATACTACTTATTAATATCGCAGGACTGATTCCTTTTGAACCTTGGTTTGTACTTAATTATGGAGGTGAGATCATTGGAACTATTTTCATGGACCCTTATCCTCCTCATGTAATTGTGGGAAATAATCCGTTATATCCAAAAATGGGGGGTATCACAGCCTCCATTTATACTCCGAGCTTATTGCAAGGATTTACAATCATTGGGTTATATATTATTATTCCAATGATTACTGGGTTAATATTATTTAAGAAAAAGGAATTTTAAATAAAATTGAAAATTTTGTTTTTTTTAAAAACTCTATAATAAATCTAATAAGTAGGTTTAGTCCAAAATGAAATGAAATAACAGAATTGAAGAAAATTCATATTTCTTTTGATTTATTTTGTATATTTTAATTTTTTCCAGCAATATTTCTATGTTAATATTGATGTGTGTAATGAATTTTTTTTTTTTTTTGAATTAATAAACAAGATGATAACTATGAAAACAGTTTTAGAAGCAAATAATATTGTAAAAAAATATAATTCAGCAGGGAATATTGTTGAGGTTCTTAAAGGGATTGATTTTTCAATTGATGAAGGTAGCTTTACGACAATTTTTGGGGCATCAGGATTAGGAAAAACAACATTTTTAAATTGTATTGGAGGATTAACAAATGTTGATGAAGGAAATATTTCGATTAATATAGGAGATTCACTAGTAGATCTTACAGAATTATCGGAAGAAGAAACAAATACATTTCGAAGAAAATATTTAGGGTTTATATTCCAATTTTATAATTTAATTCCTACTTTGAATACCCTAGAAAATGTCGAATTAGCAGCACGTTTTGCTGGGATTAAAAATCCATCTTTAAAAGCAAAAGAATTACTTATCGAAGTTGGCTTAGGGGATAGATTGAAACAATATCCTGGGACTTTAAGTGGAGGAGAACAACAACGTGTTGCAATTGCTCGTGCATTGGTTAAAAATCCAATTCTTATATTAGCAGATGAAATAACTGGTAATATTGATTCACAGAGAAGTGAAGTTATATTTAAACTCTTAAAAAATCTGGTGGAATCTCGCAATATTGCTCTTATTATGGCCACTCATGATTCAATGGTGTCAAAATATATTAGAGGTAAAATTTACCGAATAGATCAAGGTAAATTCGTTGAAATTGAAGGAGATGAGCAAATCTAATGGAATCTAAAACAGTAAATTCACCTATTATGGAATTAAGAAATATATCAAGATTCTATAAATTAGGAAATATAATTATTGAAGCAATTTCAGATGTTACAATGAATATTTATCGTGAAAATTTCCTTTTAATTTTTGGTCCCAGTGGTTCTGGAAAAACTACGCTATTAAACATACTTGCAGGTCTGGATAAACCAAATAAAGGAAATGTTATTTTAAAGCTAAATGGTATTTCTAAAAATTTAACAGAGTTTAAAAATCGAGATTTGGAATACTATCGAAGATATAATGTCGGAATTATATTCCAATTCTTCAATTTGATCCCAATTTTAACTGTTTTTGAAAATATATTACTTGCAGCAAAATTAGTCAATAAATCGAATGAAGAGGCGATTGAAAAGACAAAAAAATATCTGAATATGGTTGAACTTGGAGAAAAACAAGATAAATACCCATATCAATTAAGTGGGGGAGAACAACAAAGAATAGCAATTGCAAGAGCTTTAGTAAAAGAAACAGATATCATTTTTGCAGATGAACCAACAGGAAATCTTGATTCTATTCATAGTCGAGAGATATATGCATTATTAAAAAAAATAAATCAAGAATATCATCGTGCGATTATTGTTGTCTCCCATGATTATCATTTAGCAGATGAATTTGCAAACCAAAAAATGAAATTGATTGATGGAAAAATTTCAATGGTGAAAAATAATGGGCAATAAAATAAAAAGAGATAAATTTGAAGCATCTCGGTTTAATTTCTGGTTTGTTTGGAAAAAAGGTTGGAAAACTTTTTCAAGACATAAAAAATTGAATTTTCCAATTATCTTTATAGTCGGTTTTGCAATTGCATTGGGTGCTTCAATTTTAGAATTAAGTCAATTTAGGATGGAACTCCAAAAGGAAGTAATTGACAGACAAAATTTTACTGATGTTTTCATTAATACTGAACTTCTTCCTATTAATACAATGAATGATTATATTGAATCCCAAAAGAATTTATATTCAGATTATGAACTTCGATTAAATTTACCTGTATCCTTTAATTTTGGTTCTGACAATGAACGAATTCTAGGTTTTATAGTAGGAATAAATTCTAGTCGAAAAATTCATATCAATCACCTTTTGGACCCAAATGGAAATCAACTTTTAAGTGAAAATGCCACTCTCAATACAGAATATCATTTAGATAATCCCTCTATTGGAATCGGCGAAAAAATTACCATTTTTATAGGAAATGAAAATATATCTTTAAATATCCAAAATATTGGGTATAGTTATGAATTGTGAATAGTCTTGATTCAATCCCAATAGTTTATTTAGACTTAGAATTATGTAAGCAATTTTTCCAAGGTCAAATTATGGTCAATCAAATTTTAGCCCGCTCACAAGATTCTATTACACCAAATAATTTAAAAATTGGAATAATAAGTTCACTTAACGAAAATATTAAATCAGCATATACTGTTGAAGAATATCCTCCCATTAAATTGAGTACTGAAGATTCGCAACAAGATTCAAAAATGATCAATTATATTTCTATAATTTTAATAATCACTGCTGCCATTACGTTATTAATTGTACTAACACGTAGAATTGATGAAGACATTAAACAAATTGGTGTTTTTAATGCCTTGGGTGCTTCAAAAAAAGAAATATTTAATTCGTATTTGATATATATATTGATAATTGATTCATTAGGTATACTTGCATCTTTGATACTTTCGATTGGATTTGGATCAATTTGGTCGTATTTGATCCAGAATATGTTAAAAATGCCAAATTTAGGTTTAAATTTGAGTCTTTCATTTTCAGTATTTAATTACATAGCAATATTGTTTCCGCTGAGTTTGATTTCTGGCTTTATTATAATTCGAAGAACTTTATCTTTAGATCCAATGTCAATTATTAAACGAGAATCAAAATATCTACAACATACAAATTTTGTAGAAAAAATATTTCATTGGAAAAAAAAACAAATTTCACCATTTGGTAAATATAATTTACGGAAAATGTTAAATCAAAAAGGTTATTCTATATTAACAATTGTTGCATTATCTATATCTGTGTGTTTGTTAACTTCATCATTGATATTAATGAATATAATTCCAAATTCTTTGGATAATAAATTTGAACAAACAGAAAAATGGGATGCATTTGGAAAATGTTGGAATTATGAAAATCAATCTCAATTTGAAGAAAATATAAGTATTATTCAAGGAATAGAACAAATTTCTTTTGGTATTATTGATACAGTTCAATTACTTAATGATGAAAAAAAGAATAATGACTCATATGAAAATGAGCTAATCTCAAATGATGAAGAATTAGGATATTATCAACTTTCTGCATTTCAAAAATTGAATTCTTTGCATGAATTTCCAATAAAGGAAGGAAGAAAATATGACGATGAAAATGAAATTTTAGTATCGATTGACTTAAAATATCAACTTAATTATAATATAGGCGATAATATTTCTATTCATTCTCTTAAAACTTCGATAGATTATAATTTGACTTTCAAAATAGTTGGGTTTGTGAATGATTTTAATCAAAAAACGCTATATGTTCCACTTGATATCGCACAAATTATAACTAATCAATCAGATAAAATTAATGAATTCTATTATACTGTCAATTTAAATAGTGAAGAAAAAATTCATGAGAATATTGGTGCCTTGAATGTTGTTCAATTCACAATGACTAAAGAAGAAATGAAATCTATGTGGGATTCATTATTAAACATGATGGATATGGTAATTCCAATTTTAGGTATATTTATAATCTTTTTAGCGATTTTAATTATCTTAACCATCACAAAATCAGTTATTTCATATCGAACTCATGATTATGGAAATCTAAAATCTATAGGAATATATTATAGGGATATTAGGAATGCCATTTGGATTGAAATGATGATATTTATGATTATATCTGTATTATTATCTATTCCATTGAGTGATCTTCTTATGAATAATTTAATGATAGAAATGCATTCCGAAATGCCCGGGATTATCTACAATTTTGACCCATTGATATTAATTTATATCACGATTAGTTCTATTATCATGATCTTTGGAGGTACTCTTGAACCATTGATAACTTTGAAACGACTTCCTCTTGCCAAAATTCTTCGTGAAAAGAATTTTGGATAATTTTTTTTTCTTTTAGCGATTAGTTATTAACAATAAAACTAATTTATCTAAAAAAATTAAAATGATTCTAATTAAAATTGAAAAAGAACTAAATAATCCTCAAAAATATTAAAAAAAAATAAAGTTTTTCTTGAATTTGCAAATTATCTCACTTTTTATTTATTCTCGGTATGATATGTCTGGTACTTCTTAACTATGTGAAGTATTGTTATCACTCCTATTATTGTAATTAAAGGAAGTGGGTAATTGGGAATTGAAAATGGTGCACTTTTTTCTAAAACCAGTTGATATCCATATTCATATCTCTGATTATCTACTGTAAAATTTCCATAATAATATTCAATCCAACCAGTTTTCATATTTCTATGAAATTCAAGAAAATTTTCATTTGTTGTATATATCCAAGTTTCTTTAAGAACTTCACCATCCATTTCTAGGTTTCTGGACATTGAATCTGAAAATGTTAAAATAGGGTCTTCTTTTACTATTTCCTGATATTGAGTGATATTTCCTGTGGTTTTTTTAAGAACACCTAAATTAAAATATGAGATTAATTCATTATATCTCTGAATCATATAGGGACTATTCATATCTACACCTGGTGGAGGAGTAAAAAGGAATTGAATATCAATGAATAAATCTGGAAATGTAAAATTTCCATCGATTAGTACATTCTTGAAATTATGATTATTTATAGAAATATTTGCGTGTGCAGCAATAGAAGAGAGATTAGTTACAGTTAAGGTTAATTTTGTATCTTTTTCAATGGTAATATTTGTATTTCCATCATTTTCTTGTATTGTTACTTCTTTGGATGATTTATCTCCATATTGAACTGCAAAAAATTCATAGGTTACTTCATCTCCTATTTCGACTTGATATTCTAAAGATTGAGCCATCGAAAATTCAATTCCGCTGAATAAACCCAGTATGCTAAGAATTATCAATATTGTATTTTGTGTTCTAGTTTTCATCATTAGATACTCAATTTTTTTTGGTTTTTTACTATAATTATGTCCTATTCAAATAAAAAATTTAATAAAACACATAAATAACTTTTTTTAAAAGACGCTAATCTGGTTTTCAATTATACTTTTCCGACTATAATCATAAGGATTCTTGTACAGCTTCGGCAAAACTAAGGTTAATAGGCTTTTATTATATCCAAACTTCAGGGAAATTTAGTCATCCAAAACGATCTACGTGACTTGTAGACATTAGTTAATTAAAATAGGATAAATAAACCAGATTATTCAAAAGGGATGGTAGATTAAGATTAGCTGCGATACTTTTCTAAATTAACCCCAAAGGGCCTACCATCCATGTCAGAACAAGCCACTATATCCAATAAACCTTTTGATCTTCTATCAACCCTTTTAAATGCAGATCGTATAAAAGAAAAACAGCCTAATATGACACCAAATCAATCAAATTGTCTTGCAATATCGACTATAACCCAAATGCTAACCCATTCTAATTTTGATCAAGCCCAATTTTTATTGGAAAAAACAGGTGAAATTATTTATTCTATTTTGAAATGGATTGCAGACCAATCTAATCCAATAGAAATACTTAAAAACTTTTTAGCAAAGAATATACAATCGAAAGGGAGAAATCTCTTAAAATCTAATTATCAAACCATGAAGGCTGCGATGGATACTCTCCGACCTCAAATTGGAGAAAATTTATTACAAGTCCAGAATATACAAATTCGTAAAAATCTGAAGAAGAAGGCACTTCAAAATGATAGTATATCGCTTGCAATTGATCCAACAGTCAAGAAATATACTGGAAAAAAGAGTAATCAATGTCAACCAAAAGGTTACATTGGACAAAAAGAGATTTATGGAAAAGCATTTTCAGAATGTACAATTTTTGATACAACTAGCCAATTTGTTTTAGCGACGCATCCAAAATATGCTTCTGGCACTCATTATAAACACAAAAAACTCCCTGATTGGATTCAATATGTCAAATGCGAGATACAAAAAATTAAAGCTCAGAATATTGAAGTAAAGGCAATATATGGAGATAGAGAATACTATCAAGGAATTGGTTTTGCTTTTTCAACGTTAGGTCTGTGGAATTCTCATTGTTCGCCTCAAAATAATCCTCGATTGTGTGTTCCTAAAAAAATGAGAAATGGATTCAATAAAAAATGGAAATTTTTACTAGATCCCTCTAGAAATGTGATTGAAAATGATGAAATTGAACTTAATTATTACAATCAAGGGTTAATTAGCTCATCCCTCTACTATTTCACATCAAATACAAAGGGAACTCGATTTATGATACCATTCTATTCTGTAGCAACTTTTGATGCATACTCAAACGGTAAAAGAAAACATACAATAGAATGGGCACGTATACAAGCATATAAAATTGAATTATCCATATTAGATGCCAGCAAACAACTTCAAATAGCCGAGGATGCGTATCTTAAATATCGACAAAAGAATTTTCCCAATAAAAAAACCGAAATTCCAAAATATAAGGGTAAATCACGGAAAAAATTTAAAAATAATTCTGAAAAACCACTTTATCTTTTATGTCGTAAGTATTATGACCAATTAAAACGATCAGAGTCAAAAAAAATGAATCTTTGTAAACGTCTCATGTTTTTTGTGTCAGCTCTCGATTTAATGAAACTATATCGGAAATAAAGGCCGAATTAATAGAAGTTGCAAGAGGCTATCATCAACGATGGGGTATCGAAAGTGCCTTTCAAAGCATTAAAGGAAGATTTTGGATTCCCTGCAAAAAACGGAGCGTCCAAGCCCGACATATTCGATTCATCATGTCATCGTTAGTATATAACTCATGGCATTATTATCGACTCCTTATTTTTAAGCGAAAATCTAAAATTAAGCCCCAGACAATCCGAGCAGCGAAAATTTGGCATAGAAATATAGATAGATCTATCTTAACAAAATTAAATCATACTATAACTGCCGGTGCATTTTTAGCGCAATCATGGTGTTCTGGTATAATTATGTGCTTAAAATCAAAAATACAATGATATGGTGAAAATAGGAATGTGTAAAATATAAAAAAAAAATTATTTTTGCTTTGATCTAAACAAAATAATCCCTACTAATACTGTAAAAAATGTATATGCAATTAAGATTATAAAATCTAAAAGAAAATGTTCTAATCCAAAGCCGTTAACCATAATGGCCCTACTTATTCTTATAGAATATGTCATAGGGATTATATAGGAAATATATTGAAATATTTTTGGGAGAGCTATTAGGGGAAATATGAACCCTGAGAAAAACATCGAAGGGAGTAATAATAATGGAATAAATTGGAAAGATTGTAATTCTGTTTCTGCAAAAACTGATGAAATTATCCCGATTCCCACGCAACTCATGGCATATATGAATAGAACTACTAATAATAACCATATACTTCCTTCAATATTCAAATTGAAAAGTAGTACTGTAATTACCAATATTAAAATGCTTTGAATTAAAGCAATAATTGAATTTCCAATCATAGATCCTAAAATGATATCACTTTTCGTTGCAGGACTTACCAAAGTTCTGTCTAATGTTCCATCTATCTTCTCTTTAGTAAAACCTCCAGTAACTGTCAAAATCATAAATAATAAGAGCGAATAACTTAATATTGCTGGAGCCATAGTATCAATTGGTCGTAAATCTGGACTTCCTGCTACAAAATCAAACACAAGTTTAATTTGAGATTCACATCCTGAAATTTCCGATAAAGAATCAGAAAGCATTGAAGATATTGCCGCTTGAATGGAGGCAAGAGATTGAAGTTCACTTCCATCTATATATATTTTAATATTATTTGTACTATTCGGTAAAAGTAAATTTTCTGTAAAATTTACAGGAAAAACAACCAATGCATAGTAATTATCTTCTCCATATACATTATCTTTTTCTTCAGTAATATTGAGATTGTTGATATCTAATAAAGTAATATCAACTCTTTCATCTGAATCTAAATTTTGAATTAAAATATCCGAAAAATAGGTACCTGAATTACTGATAGGGGGGGCTCCTGAACCTCCATAATCCAAATTTGCAATTTTAATTGGAACATGTTTTACTGAATCACCAAATCCATAACCAAAAAGAACCATCATTAAGATTGGCATAAATATTAATAAACCTACTGTTCTTTTATCACTTAATAATTTTTGTAGGTTTTTTTTTGCAATAGCTAAAATTCTATTTCCTCTTTTATTCAATGTTTGAACCTCCTTGAATATTTTTTATATCTTCCTTGGTTTTTGACACAAAAAATAGGAAAACTTCTTCCATATCTGGAATATTATCTAATTTCTTTTCTTTTTTAACCAAATTTTGAAGTTTTACTGGTTCCCCTATAGTTATTATTTCTTGATTTAGAAAACCAATTCTATCGCATTTAATTGATTCTGTTAGATAATGTGTAGTTATTAAAATGGTTTTACCTTGTTTAGCGAGTATTTTAAAATAGTCCCAAAATGTAATTCTCAATTCTGGATCTATACCTACTGTTGGTTCATCCAGAATTAATAGTTCAGGATCATGAAGCAAGGCTGTAGCTAAGGAAGAGCGTCGTTTCATACCTCCAGAACAATTTTTTATTAATCTATCTTTAAACTGAGAAAGGTTTACTAAAGTTAATACCTCTTCCATTCTTGATATGATTTCCTTTTTTCTCATCCCATATAATGCCCCAAAATATTCAAGGTTTTGCTTAATTGAAAGATCTTCATATAAAGTTACTTCTTGAGGCATAAATCCTATTTTATCATTAACCTTTTCAAGTTGAGAAGGTATATCTTTATTTAAAATCTTTATTTCAGAATTGGTTTCTTTTTTTAATAGTCCTAAAATTAAGGAAATAGCAGTTGTTTTTCCTGCACCATTTGGACCTATTAATCCAAAAATTTCACCTTTCTTAATTTCTATGTTAAGGTTTTTTAATGCTCTAAAATTCCCAAAACTTTTAGATAGATTTGATAATTTTATGGCAATTGGAGATATTTCATCTGTGATTACTTGATTCATAATTTCCATCTTCATAGTATATTACTACTATAGTAGTATCAGAATGACTACTTATGTAGTAAAAATTTTTATTCAATATAAATAATTTCATTCTTGTAATGAATAAAAGTTTCCAACCAAAAATAATTTTGAATGAATTACAAGAAATTGGTTTTACCAAATATGAAGCAATGGCATTTGAAACATTACTAAGGTGCAACAATGCTTCTGCAAGCGTAATGGCTAAATTAAGTAAAGTACCTCAGCCTAAAATATATGAAACTATGGAAAAATTGCATCAAAAGCAATTAATTTCAATTTTTACTGTTGGAAAAAAAAAAATTTATAAGATAAATGCTAAATATAAAATAATTGATTTTTTTGAAAAAATTAGGAAAACCAACAACTTAATTCAGGATTCAATAAATTCAGAGATTGAACAATCATATAATCAAGATATTCACCAAGAAATACCTTTCATTGGTGTGACAGGAGAAAATGAAATCAAAGAAGAATTAATTTCATTAATGGAACAAGCTAAAGAAGAAATATTGATAATGTGGCCGGAGAAATTATATGATACTGAAATCTATTCACATATTTATGATTTATCAAAAAAAATTAAAATTAAAATTCTTTTTGATGAAATTGATTCAATTAAAAATATAAGAAATATGAAATCTCAAGCAGAATTATATCTTACATCTGGTGCTAATTTCAATATGATAGGTAAATATTTTGCTGAAATAAATAAAAAACTCCCTTTAGAACATAACCAAAATTTTGGATTCAATTTAATTAAAAATATCATGAGTCATCTTGGAGATATTTTTGGTTTATGTGTGATTGATAAAAAAATGAGTCTTTTTTTAATCCCTATTCCTATATCTGTCCGTATTGGAATAGTTTCAGCTCTTCCAGAAATGATTAAAATGCATAACGATGGTATGAAAACTATGATAGAGACAGCAAAGTTGATAGACTGAATGTTATATTCTTCCTTTTTTTTAAATCAAATTTTTCTCTATTATATTATAAAACTTAATCATAAAATCTATTTTTGATGAAAATCATTTTTTATATATCCCTTCTGGAAATATGAATTTTATGGCCCCTATTCAAGAGAAAATCTCAAAATACAATATAAATACTTTTGGTTGTTCTTTCAATTTCGGAGATTCAAAAAAAATCATGACTCTCTTGAATTCAAATGGGATGGAATATAGTGAATTATCTGATGCAGATCTAATTATAATAAATTCTTGTGCAGTAAAGCACTCTACAGAGAGAAAAATACTACACTCGATTGAAAGTATCTGTAAAGAATTTCCAGACAAATATCTTATAATTGCTGGTTGTCTTCCTCAAATAGATGAAAAAATTAATCAAAATATTTTAAGATTAATAGGAAATCGAGGATTTATTCTTCATCCTCATGAAATTAATAACATAAATTTGAAAATTGCACAATTTTTTTTCCATGATGATTGCCAATTATGTGAAATTGATCGAGATAAAGCGAAGATTGATCCTTATGTTTTTCCAAATGAAATTACCGCAATAATTCAGATTTCAGAAGGATGTAATCACAATTGTGCATATTGTTGTACCAAGAATGCCCGAGGAAAATTATTTTCATTTGATAATACATTAATCTTGCAACAAATTAAATCTCTACTAAAGAAAGGAATTAAAGAATTTTTCTTAACTGCTGAGGATTTAGGTAATTACCGATTTAATGATTACAAATTACATCACTTATTGAAAGATATTTCTTCAATTGAGGGGAATTTTAAAATCAGATTAGGAATGCTAAATCCAATTTATCTAAAAAAAAATTTGTTAGAATTTTTAAAAATTTTTGATGACCATCGATATTATCGTTTTGTCCATATTCCAATCCAATCTGCGAGTAATGATGTTTTGAAATCTATGAGGAGACAATATAAAACTGAAGATGTTATTGAAATCATTGATGAAATTAAGAACTATGACTTGAATTTTTCCTTTGCTACTGATATTATTGTTGGATTTCCTTCTGAAACAAAATCTGATTATGATATGACAAGAGATTTTATTTTAAAATGGAAACCCGCAGTTTTAAATATATCTAAATATTCTGTTCGTCCCAATACAGAAGCAAAAGGAATGAAGCAACTAGATTCTCAAGAAATTAAAAATCGCTCACGTGATTTAAGTATAATTTATAAAGAATATTCACAAGTCGAAAAAAAAAAGTGGATAGGATGGAAGGGTCTTGCTTTTATTAATGAATTTAATAGTGATAAGGAGTTTCCTTTTATGGGTAGAAATAATTACTATATTCCAATCATGTGCAAACAAGGGAAAATTGGTGAATATTCACAATTAAGAATATCTGAAGTTCAAAATTTCTCCTTAATTGGAATTTAAATTGAAAAGATGCTAATTTTATATTAAAGGTGTGATTATTTCTTCATCAACTATGATATTTGCTAAAATATTTAGAAAAGCGCTTCTATATCTATTTCTTTTTCCCAATTTTCTCAATATTGAGATTTTTTTTTTCTTTTTATTATCAGAATATTCCGACATCTTTTGAGAAGTAATTAAATGAGGTGTGAAAATCAGTAATAAAATTTCAAGAGCATAATTTAAATGTTTTTTTATAAATGGACATATGAAATTGAAAATTTCTTTGATTTTTTTTTGTGCACCTTGATATTTTATTAGAAAATATACATCAATACCGTGCATTTTTCCTACATTTTGATGAATATAGTTATTTAATTTATTATTATTTACTAATTTTTCAAATAATTGACTTAGTTGGGAAAAATTTTTATTTTTTTCTGTATTTGATAAAAAGGTTTTAGTATAAGTATCATTTCCCCCAATTAGCAAAATTTCTTCAATATTTTGAATTTTATAGCTTTTAAAAAACTTAATTAAATTTTGGTAAATTTGAAGTTTTGATAAGATTATATCTTTGAGTGTATCTTCATTTTGATTATTTATAATATATTCCATATATCTATTCATAAATAATGAAATTTCACGTGTATCTTCTTTATATTCAAAAATAATCCCTAAAATTCCTTCTTCATTTAACTTTCGATCTTTATTTCCTGTAAAACATGATAATACTCTATTTTCTTGAAAATTCATTTCAATATTATCATTTTTACTTAACCCTGCATGGGCCATATATAATTGAGTAATAAATTCTTGGGGTAAATGAATATTACGCTTAAAATATGATAGCTTAATTTCCGGTCCCCTAGTTTCATGATGATTGATAAGAAATATTCCAATTGGCATGTTTAATCCTCTAACTATACTTCACTCATTAATTTTCTTAATTGATCACACACAGCTAATCCATTTGTTTTTACTTTTTCTATGTAATTATCTATATTTACTTTATCTAAAATTAGGACTAAAAGAAGGTTTTTATTGACATTAATTAATAAAATCTCATAATCTTCCGTTTTCAAGCTTAGTTCTTGTAATTGATTCAAATTCAATTCTTTTATAAATCTGTCAATAGATTTTATTAATAACGAGACCATTCCAATAATTAAATCTTCTTCAGATTCTTCCATAGTTGAACCACATGTAAGACCTGTTCTTTTTTCAATTACGAGTGCATTAGTTATTCCTTTTTGATTTTTTAGTTGTTTTAAAATATAATTAATAAATGTTGATTTTGGTGAAATTTCTCTAATTATTTCGGACCATACGATAAATAATGATTCATCGATAATAGAAGTTGCAAAGAATGATATATTCATATCAATCCCTTTACTAAACAATTTTCTTGCATAATCCATAATCTTTTCTTTTTCAGGAACTAAATCTTGTTTATGAAAAAGGATATATATTTTTGTATTTGGATTGATATTTCTAATATTTTGAATAGCCCATGAAAATTCTTTTTCAGAACTATCAAATTTACTATAATCTGTTAGATCAACTACATATAAAAAAATCGAAAGATTCTCAAAAATCTTATTTTTTAATTCATTATGATATGATTCGAGATATTGATCTTGACCTCCTAAATCCCAGATTGAAGGTTTTGATATGTCATCGAGTTCATAATTTTTGTATGCTATTCCTTTAGTAGCAGATGTGTGCATTAATTCCCAAGGTGTTTTTCCTTCGAAAATTCTTTCATAAATACATGTTTTCCCTGCATTTGAAAGACCCATAAGTAAAATTTTTTTTTGAATTTCTGGTTGTATATCAATCATTGTCGAAACAATTTGATGCTTAAATGAATAATCTTGGGTCGGAGACATTATTTTCATTTCATCTTGCACAATTCTCTCAATTCGATTTTTCGGGATATTAAGATTATTATTTATTAGCACTCTTAGTAATATTTCAACAATTATTCTCTGATTGTCAATGTTAGATTGTTCAAAAATGATTTCATGATGATGATAGATCTTTAAATCGATTTTTGAAGCGTGATTTAATGAAATATCGAATTTATATGTTGTTCCGGGAATTTTTTTCATAATTATCTTCTTTTAAATATATATTGTAGTTTAAAAAAAAAATTAGATTTTTTTTTCGTTTATGATTTCTGCAAGTTCATTTTTTAGTATTTTATATGTTTCAATATCATTTAATTCTTGTAATATTGGTATTAGTTTATTGTAGTATTTTATTACTTTATCTTTATCATTATTATATCTAGCTAATTCTATTTCCATTTCTAAATCTTTTTTCATTTCAACTAAATCATTTAGTTTTTTCCAAAAATCGATAAAAAATTGATTTTCAGTAAAATTGATTTCATAACTATATTTTTTAATTATTGATTGTGATTCCATCATTGCTTCAAGATATGCTCCCTCTAAATAAAGTTCAATAATTTTAATTTTAGAAGTATCTATATCTGTATGATATTGGAAATTTTTTCTATTATTATTATTATTATTTCTATTTTCTTGACTTAAGTTATTAATGAGGGTATGAATTGAATTTGTGCTATCATCAAGTTTATGATATTTTAATGGTTCTTCATTAAGATTTTTAACATGTTGATGAATAATTTTTAAAGGAATTACTTTTCTTTTTATGGGCATTTCCTTTGAGAATCTCATCTTTATTATTAAAATAGTTGCTAAAATACTGAAAATAATACTCACATAAATCAATGAATAATTTTTTGATAATACTTGAAATTCGCCTATTGCAATTTCACTTTGAAGACCTGCTCCATCTATTTGATAAATATAATAATAATATTTTCCTGAGGGAAGTTTATCTTTAAATTGAAAAAAACTACTATTAGAACCAGTATTTATAATCGAAGTATTCAGAATATATGCTTCTTTTGCACTAATGTCAGATTCTGTTGAAATTATAATCGAATAAGAAGAAATCCCTGATAGATCGATTCCATCTAACCAATCAAATATAATATCTTCACCTTGTTCGACTTCTTTTGGGACCGTAATTAATATTAATGAAGGTGGATGTATGGTATCCTGAACGACAATAGATCTAATTTCGGTTTTATTCCAATTATTATGGTTATCTTGAGCAAAGATATAATAAATGTAAGTTCCAATTTGACTAGGTGTCCACAGATCATATTGCCAAGTATTTCCTTCTAGAAATGACATTGAATGATTTAAACCTTCAAATTCTATTTTGACTTGTTTTATTCCTGCAATATCAGTAGTATTAATCATTATGTTTAAAGTCCCTCCTAATTCAAGTGGATTAAAATTTTCAGTTAAATTTAGAAAACCAGGGAGGATTGTATCACTTACTGAAAAAGATCCATAGGTAACATTCCAATTCTGACTTTCATCTTTCATATAAATTGTATATGTGTGAATTCCAATAATATCTGGTGTCCATAGAACATATTGCCAAGTATTACTATTGATAATTCTTGACATGGTATGATTTCCATTATCAAATTCTAATAAAACAGTCTCTACCTGTCCAATATCAGTTACATTTAAAGATATATTTATATTATTTCCAAATTCAATTGGATTGAAATATTCCAATAAATCTGAAGGTGTTGGAGGGGTTGAATCAATAATTTCAAAACTACTTTTTAGACTATTCCAAGTATTAGCGGAATCATTTGAGTGAATGGTAAAAATTTTCAATTCTTTTGAACTGTTATACATAGTTAGATTTAATATGATACTCCATTGATTTCCAATCAATTGTGTCATATTCCAAGAATTTTCATTAAGTTCAAAAAAAACATGAGATATGCTTGTATCATCATAAATATCTACTGTAATTTCAATGTCCTCACCTATTTCAAGGGGTGATGTGCTAAATGTTAAATTTTCAATAATTGGTGCATTTAGGTTTGTGGCTGTGATATTGTCTGATACTGAAAATGTATTTCCTTGCGTATCGTTCATAAATATTGTATAATTATGTAATCCCACTGAATTAATTTTCCAATTCGTCCATTGCCATGTATCAATGCCTGTAAAATTCATTGTATGGTTTAGATTGTCATATTCTAATAACACTTGATCTATTCCAACTCCTGAATCATATACTTTTATTGAAATCGTTTCATTTCCACCTATTTGAAATGGATCTGCACTTTCTATTAAATTTGAATATGTTGGAGCGATAGTATCAACCACATCAAATGATCCTCCTGTAGAATTCCAATTGCCGCTTTTATCTTCCATAAATATCGTAAAATTGCTGATTCCTAATTCATCTGGGATCCATTGGTTATATTGAAACATTTCACCTGCAATATGGGTCATAGTGTGATTTAATCCATCAAATTCAATAAGTGTTTGATTAACCATATAAAATCCTGATGGATCAGTTACATTAATTCGAATAATGACATTTTCTCCCAACTCTAATGGATCTGCAATAACAGTTAGATTAGAAAATGTTGGAGGTGCAAAGTCATTTTCAATTGATGTTAGTTCACCATAAATAAGATATGATTTTCCTCTTTCAGAGGCAGGGCCTTCATAGGCTCCAATTAATAAATCTACCAGTCCATCTCCATTATAATCTCCAATTAATGAATGGCTGTATCCAGATTGATATCCAACAGAAAATTCGCCTGTAAAGGTTTTATTTGCTAAGCTTACACTAATATCAGAAGGGAAAGAAGTATTTCCGTAAAAAAGATAAGATTTTCCATCATGACTTCCAGAATATTGATCTGCTCCAATTACAAAATCGGATATTCCATCTCCATTAAAATCTCCCCCAAATTCAACAGAAGATCCTGCATGATCACCATTATTTTCTCCAGTAAATGTAATATTTGCATTTTCGAGGTCATGATCTCCAAAAAAGGTATCATTTCCTAAATAAATAAAGGCTTTTCCCTTTTCACCATCATAGCGATAGGCTCCAATTATAATATCATCATATGAATCGTGATTGATATCACTTCCTCCACTTATTGCCCTACCAGAAAAAATTCCATCTATTTTTCCTGTAATTGTTGCATTTGCATTTACTGCTTTTATTATGCTTGGATAGGAATTATTTCCATAAAAAATGTAAGTTCTACCTCTAGAACCAGAATTTGGATAACGATGGGCACTCATTAATACATCTGTAAATCCATCATTATTTATATCTCCTCCATAAGCGACATCTTGTGCAAATTGTTCATCATGATGTTCTCCATCTATTGTGATATTGGCTTGGGAAAGATTGATGTTATTTCCGAGAGATTGATTTCCATATATAATATAGGCTCTTCCTGTTCGGTGATTTAGTTCATTTTCATAATATTTTGCACCAATGATAAAATCGTCATAGGAGTCTTTATTAAAATCTCCTATACCTGCAACAGAAAATCCTGCCCAACTATCTTCTTTTTCTCCGATAAATGAAGCATTTGCTACTGCAAGGTTCATGTCTTTAGGTAAAGATTCATTACCATAGACTATATATGCCTTACCAAATTTATTCGAAGCATTATAGGCACCAATGATAATATCATCGTAATTATCATTATTTACATCTCCTGCTGCACCAATAGAATAACCTGAATAGCTATAGGTACTTTCTCCTATAAATGATGCGTTACATGCAAGATCAATATCCATATTGAGATCAAATTGACTAATTGAAGTTCCATTCCCATAAAAAAGATATGTTTTTCCTTGATAATTATTATATTGATAACCACCGATTATGAAATCGTCATAACCATCATTGTTTACATCACCAGCATGACTTACTGACACTCCACAATGAGCTTCATTTTCTCCAATAAATGAAGCATCTACCTCAGTAGATAAATCATAGTCTAATGCGGATTTTGGATTGGATATATTAAATTTTTCTTGAGTATCATTATTACTCAAATTAGAATCGGTTGGAAAATGTGATGATAATAAGTTTGGCATAGTAAAGAAAAATATAAGAATTATTTTTTTCAATCGATTAAATTTTCTACCAAAATCCATATATATGGATATTTTATTTCTACCAAAATATTTATTCCTTTATTGTTCAAAAAATATACATTTTTGAGGAAATTCAAGGGCTTGAATGATTTTTTTTCATAATT
>CAYPTZ010000002.1:0-31177 GCA_964413395.1 uncultured archaeon
AACGATAAAGTGCCAGATTCTCAACTTGTAATATTCTTTGCATCGAAAAAATCAATGTTCAACTCACCAGATTGTGCTCATGAGTTAGAATTGGCCAAACAGCACGGTATTCAATTAATTCCAGTAAAGGGCCGAGATACTACATGGGAAGATCTAAGCAAGTTAAATTTAAGCCGCCAATTAGGATTTGAGTATGATGAAAATGATTTTGATTCATTTAAAAAGAATTTATTAGATTATATTGTGAAATTTAAAGAAGAAGTTGATTTACATGAACCAGAAACTGCTCGTCTGGAAAAGCATAAGTTCACATTTAAAAATACATTAGATAATTTAATCAATTCAGATAATTTTCTCGAAACAATTCGGAATAATTATGAAACATTTGAACAAATCTATGAAGATCTCAGCTATAGTAAAATCACATTATTAGATTATTATTTGAAAGTAGCAGAATTATTGGGACAATTATCAAAACAATAATTCTTTTTTTCTTTATTCTTAAATTTTATGAAAATCTTCAACATAGTAAAAAAATTCTTAATTCATGCAACTTTGATTTATTTAAATCGTCTAGCAGATGTATTGTTTTAAAATGCATTGGAAAAAAAGTTTCTAGACGTTCGTGAGATTCACACAAAAACGAATCGATGATGCGACATGGCAAAAAAAAAAAATTCAAGTAAAGATATGAAAGAAAGACTAGAATCAGATGATTCAAATGAAGGCTTAGAAGAAATCATTGATGAGGAAACAGTAGAATTACAGGAAGAAAAAGAAGATAATCTGTTAATTCCTCGAGATGAATATTTAAGTCATGGAATTCATATTGGGACTAAATTAAAAACAACCCATAGTGAAAAATGGATCTATCGAACCACTAGTTATGGTTTATATGTAATTGACTTAGTAGCAACAGATGAAAGACTCCGAGTTGCAGCCAAATTTTTAGCTTCCTTTGACCCAGAAAGAATTATGGTCGTTTCTGTCAGAAGATATGGAAGAGCTCCAGTTAAAGCATTTTGTCAAGTAACAGGTGCAAAACCTTTAGCAGAACGGTTCATTCCGGGAACACTTACAAATCCTATAATTGATCAATTTCATGAAACTGACGTTTTAATCATGATTGATCCCCATGCAGATAAGCAAGCACTCTCTGAAGCAAGTTTGGCCCGAATTCCAGTTGTTTCATTTATAGATACTGATGATTATCTATATAACATCGATTTTGCAATTCCTAGCAATAATCGTGGTAGAAAAAGTTTATCTAAAATGTTATGGCTTTTAGCCCGACAAATTATGCGAGAAAGAGGAAAAATCGCACCTGATGGAGAAATCGATCTCCAAGTTGAAGATTTTGAATCAAAAATTGTCAGAACTGCAGTAGCAGAAACTGAAAATTATAATGATAAAAAAATTCGAAAAAATAAGAAACAGCAATAAATCAAATATTATCATTTTTCAAAATTCTTTTTTTTAACTTTATTTATACTTTTAAATTAGCGATATCTGCAAAAAATTTCAAACCACTAACTAATTATTTAAAAGAAAAAACCTAATTATCATTAATGGATGATGCGGAATTTTGGGATTATATAAAATCATCAGAAAATCCACATATTATTTTTATCTGTTTAGGAAATATATGCCGATCCCCATATGCTGAATTTAAATTTAAGCAATTACTTTCAAACTCTCATATACGAAAAAAAGACCAAATAACCGTGAGTAGTGCAGGTTTTATTTATCAAGATAGGATTAAAATTTATTATAATACTAAAAAAGCGTTAATGGAAGAAAAAATTAATGAAAAATCTATTAATTTGCATACACCACGTGTTTTTTCCGATTACAGTACAAAAAAATTAGAAAATGCAGCGTTAATTGTCATGTCGAGTGAACATCGGGATTTGGAAATGGAAGAAAGATTCAGGAAAAAAGCAATTCTTTTGTCTGCTTTGGCTACAGAAGGAGAAGAAATAGATATACCTGATCCATATATGATTGATGATTATTATGAATATAAAAAAATTTTAGAAAAAATAAAAGGATATTTGTTAGTTATTATTAAAAAAATGGAATTATTAGAGATTTGATTTAGTTTTTTGAATATATTTTATTATTTTCTCTTTTTTTTCTATTGATTTTTTAAAAGCATTCTCAATTTTTGTAAAATTTTGATCTAAATCATCAGGAATATTATCCACTACTTCTTTGATTTTCGTATAGGACGATTCTCGATATTTAGGAGCAATTGTTTCTTCCCCATCTTCAGAAATAAACACAATATTATCATCTTTGAGAACTTGTCCAATGATAGATGATTTAATTCCAACTTTTTTAAATAAATTAATAATATTATTAGCATTTTCAGGTAATGAAAAAACCAATAAGGCATCTAGAGAAACACCTAAATAATCTACCTTAGCTTCTTTTAATAAATTCATTACATTTGAATTGACTAAGCTCATTACGCAATTAAGATCTATTTTAGCACCCAATTTTGATTCTTTATTAATTTCATATAAATCTCCTCGTAGACCACCATTTGTTACATCTGCCATCGCATGAATTTTTGCACATATAGCAGGGTTCTTAAATAATGCTTCGCAAGCTTCAAGAAAATTTAAATTCATAGTTTCTAAAATCGTATCATAATGACCAGAATATAATCCAGTTGTTGAAATAGTTCCGCCTCCTGCACCTTCAGTCATAATAATAACATCTCCTTCTTGAATATTTTTTCTGAAAAAGGAATATTTCATCTCTCCTACCGCTGCAATACCCCCAGTAATTCGTTCTCCAATAACCATATCCCCTCCAATTCTTAAAGTAGAACCAGCAGTGATGGGTACAGATGATAATTCAGCAACAGTTGCAATTCCTGCTTGAAAATCAAATAATTTCCCAATATCTCCATCATCAGCCAAGTGTACATCAACCATAATTGACAAGGGAATTCCACCTTTAACGTATATATCTCGTAATGCTGCCCGAGTGACATGAAATCCCGCTAAAAATGGAAAATCACTTAGTCTACTATGCATACCTTCCATTTTTGTTAGAATTATTTTTGATTTTACATTTGGATCATTGTCTAATTCTATAGCACCTGTGTCATCCAAAGAAATTGGAGAAATTAATGGAACCATAGAAGTTTCTGAAAGTTTAGCTAATAAACTATGAACAAAAAAATCACCTTTGCCTCTGCAACCTACCCCACCTTCCCCCATAGTAATTCCTGAGTTATTTACATTTAGTAATTGATGGAGAAATTCAGAAACTTTCGATAAATTATCATCAATATTACTTTTCTTACATTCATGATACACAGCATTAGCCATTTTTAATAACAATGCATCAGGTAAAGTTTTGAATACTTTATATTCATTGATAAGAATTTGAATAATAGAATCCTTAGACCATCCATTCTTCATTAACTTTTTAGAAATTCCTTCTAAATCTGTCATAGTTTTCAATCATTATATAATTAAATTATTTTCAATAAACAAAAAGAATTTATCAAATTTTTTATTTTTCATTATAGTGTTTGAATAATGAAGTTTAAAATTTCCTCTCCTGCTCGAATTCATATTTCTCTAGTGGATCTAAATGGTAGTTTAGGTAGAATAGATGGAGGATTGGGATTTTCTATAAACAAACCGAATTTTGTAATTGAATTTTCAGATGAATCAAGTAAGAAGGATGCCTTCCTGAGTTATATTGGCCCTGATGGATATCATTCAATCATAAAAAATATAATCCAAAAATTTGAAACAAAATTTGAACTATCATTTTCAAATTTAGAGATCTCTGTTATTGAGAAAATTCCAGAACATATAGGCCTTGGTTCAAAAACCCAATTTCTTCTTACTATTTGTACAGGTCTTTGCATTTTACAAGATAAATATCTTTCTATTGAAGAAATGGCACAATTCGTTAATAGAGGGGGAACGTCTGGAATTGGATATCAAATTTTTGAAGAGGGAGGCTTTGTGATCGATTTAGGTCATTCATTTGGTTTGGGAAAAGAAAAAACCTCATTTTTACCCTCATCTGCATCAAGGGCATCTCCTGCCCTTCCATTTTTTAAATTAAAGATCCCAGAAGAATGGGATATCATATTAATTCAATTTAATATTAAACAAGGTGCCAATAAGGAAGAAGAAATTAATATTTTCCAAAAATATTGCCCTATTTCTGAAATCCATGTTGCACAAATATCACATCGAATATTAATGCAATTTTTACCTGGTTTACTAGAACATAATTTAAAAATCATGGCTGATGCTCTAAATTTTATAAATAATCATGGATTTAAACAAATTGAAATATCACTACAACATAAATTTATTGATAAAATAATAAAATTGGTATATAATCAATTTCATTTACCAACAGGAATGTCTTCTTTTGGCCCTACCATATTTATTGTTGTTGATAAAGCAAGAACCCATATTGTAAAAGATTTTTTGATTAATATACTAAATGATGATTTAGATTCTCCAAGCGCGAAAATCATCATTACTAAACCAAATAATTTTGGACATATGATTGAAATTCTCTAATTTTTCGATTATAAAATTTCTATTTTAGCAATTCTTTTTAATTATTAAAACAGCTCTAAATCATGGAAAAAATCGCAGAATCATATAAAAGCATAAAAATCTCAGATAGAGAACAAGCTATTTTTGAATTGGGAATAAAACTTTCAGCAATTTTCCATCAATTTTTAGGAACTCCCATAAAAAATGATAAAGAAACAATGAATTCTATTGCAAAAGGAATTGAAGCAGCGATTAAATGTCAACCATTTGTAAGTTCAGTAAAAGTAACCTTCCAACCATTTTTAGAAACAGAATATAAGACTTATCAAAAAAAAAATGAGTTTGATTATACAGCTATTTCTGAAAGAAATTTGATTGCAGAAGTTGAAATCTGTTATAAAAATTGGATTGTTCAAGGAAAATCAGAATGGATAAAAGAATTACACTATCCATTGATGTACATTTCTGATATTAAAAAATTGGAATAAATCAAAATTTTCAATGAAATAATTTTATAAAAAATGAGTATTTTTATAATTGGTTTTTTAAAAATTTGATATTTCTTGAGGTTTTATTCCATTTCTTATAAGATAATTATCAATGATTTCAAAAATCTCACCAAAACGAACCATATCTCTCCATTCAGAGATTTTTCTTTTAATATATACATATGAAGAAATACTTTCATTATATATATGAGAAAATGGTTCATAAAGTGGGATTCTTGTTGCATAAATTAATGCTTCAATTGCTAGATTCATAGATCGATTGTTAAAAATTTTTGGATAATGATATAGTTTAATATCAAGAACTTTTGCTCTAATATTTGGATCTTCTCGTCGTCTACACTCAGGTCTAGTCATTAATTTTTCTGGCATCTGAATTACTTCACAAATTACAGAACACCAAGATGATTTTAAAATTGGAAGAGGATTTATTGATCGAAATGATTCTTTTGGTAATTCATTGAGTTCCTTAGCAGAATTTTTAAACTTTAATCCAGAAATAACATAATCATATATATCTTCGGAAAAATTTATAGAAAATATCTTTCCAATTGTTAAATTTTTCTTTGTTTGAGTACCATCATAAGCAAACATATAGACTTCCTGATTTGGAGTAAAATGAACCCCCATACAAGAAGAATTTACTTTTTTTTCTTGGTTTTCCTCATCTGGAATCAAATAACACAATATCGATTCATAATTTATATAGGGTTCAAAAATAAAATTTTCTTTTGATAAATTATTAGTATTCATATCTAAAATTTATTAGGAAAAACTAAATTAAAAAATCTCTATAATTCAATTATATTTAATTGGAGTAAAAAAATGAAAGTCATAGGAGTGGATCCTGGTTCGAGTTCTTGGGATATTTATGGAATAAATACAGATACAAATGAAGTCTTTTTGGATATTAGCATTGAGTCAGACACAATTTTAAATGAACCAGATAAATTCTTTGAGATTCTTTCAAATGAAAAGAAAATTGACTTATTAGCCGCTCCAAGTGGGTTTGGTCTACCAATAAAACAAGTTAATCAATTAACAGAACAAGATTTTTTTGAGATTACTTTAAAAAAAAATAAGTCAAAATCTATAATGGGATTACAAACAATTCTTGAAAAACTCAAGGGCACAGAAATTAATTCCATTATCTTACCAGGAATCAAACATTTACCTACCATCCCACAATATCGAAAAATAAATGTTATTGATATGGGCACAGCAGATAAATTATGCATTGCTGTAGTCGGGATTAAAGATATGGTAGAGAATCTAAATATTACACCAAATCAAGTTAATACAATTATTATTGAATTTGGAAGCGCATTTACTTCTCTTATTGCCATCGAAGAAGGACAAATTATTGATGCCATTGGAGGAACAAATATCATGGGTATTAATAACATAGGGTCAATTGATGGTGAAATTGCCTATCTTCTCGGAAGTTTTACAAAAAAAGACATATATTCGGGTGGATTAAAATCTATCATGGGAGAAATATATAAACCAACAAATGAAATTCTTCAACAAGCCTCCAATAACCACCTCCATAAAAATGCCATTTTAAAATTAATCGAAGGTATTATTAAAGGTGTATATAGCCTAAAAAGTTCATTTAGAACTGAAACACCACCCAATTACATTTTGTTGTCTGGAAAAAACTCGAATATTCCTTATTTTGAAAAAATCTTAAATGAAAGGCTCAAGGATATTGCACCAATAAGAATTATGAAAACTTATGCATCACAATCAAAACGAGCTGCCCAAGGCGCAGCATTTATTGCAGAAGGTATTAATGGAGGTCCATCAAAGGACATTATTGATAATTTACGAATATTAGACGCAAATGGACATGTTTGGGATGATGTGTTTCTTCCATTAAATCTCAAACAATATTTTTAATCATACTGATAATGATACTAATTTAATATTAAAGAGATCTGAATATGAAAATTGCGTGGGGAATTACTGGAGCAGGCCATTATCTTCGAGAAAGTGTTCAATGTATTAAAAAACTAGTATCTCACGGACATATATTAGATATTTTTTTATCCAAAGCAGCCAAGGTTGTGTGTGAAATGTATGATCTCATCTCCCTCCTAAAAAATATTCATCTTAATAATCCAAAAAATTTAATCAATATTTATTATGATTCAATTCAAGAACCTGCCTTTCCTATTTGTGCAAGATTTAACTTGGCCTTTTATGATTGCTTAGTCTTATCACCAATAACATCCAATTCAGCGAGTAAAATGAATATTGGAATAGCCGATACGTTGATTACAAATATCTTTGCTCAAATGATTAAAGGAGAAGGAATAATATATGCAGTTCCGTGTGATTTGATACCTGGAAAAGTAGAAACCGAAACGCCAAATGGTAAAAAAATTTGCATAACCATTGATAACTTTAATAGTCAAAATGCTCAAAATTTAAAGAAATTTCCGAAGGTTAAAATTTATAAAACACCATCTGAAATCTTAAATGTATTAGAACAAGGGTAAATAAATTGAATATGAATTCAAATAGAAAGCAAAAGGTATTATTAATAACAGGATTGGATGCATATGAGGAATTAGCATCAATAGATTTCAATTCATTAAACAGTGATTATATTTTTGAAATTTTTAGAGCTCCTTTATCAACTGTTGCTTTTCTTTCAAAAAAACAACTAGAATCAATATTACAAAACAATAATACAGGAAAATATGATTATATTTTAGTTTCAGGCTTGATTCCATGGGATCTTGGTGAAATCAATAAAAAATACAACATAAAAATTAAAAAAGGACCTAAATTTTTATCAAACCTACCTGAAATATTAAAATCTGTTAATATAGACATGTTATCTTCTTTAAATTCAGCAGATTCATTCATGTTGACATCATCGAAAAATAAAATAATTGAATCCATCGAAAAAACTCGAAAAAAAATTCTATCTTCTCCAAAATCTAATGTTTTTCAAATTAAGTATGGAGATCAGACTACTATATTTGATTCTGAACTCCCCCCAATTATAATTGCTGAAATTGTGGATTTTCCAAAATTATCAGAAATAGAATTACTCAATCAAATCAGACATTTTATAAAAAAAGGAGCAGATATTATTGATCTAGGATGTATTGCAAATTTTGATTATAGTGAAAAGATCCCATCTATGATAAAACTCATTAAAGCCGAATTTGATATACCAATTAGTATCGATAGTCTTAATCCAAAAGAAATTAATGCAGCAATCAATGCAGGAGCAAATATGGTTTTAAGCGTAAATATTGATAACATAAATGAAATATTACTACTACCTAAAGATACGGTTATTGTTATCATCCCTTATTCAATTAATCCAAATTTAAAACTAAAAAGACCAGAGGATATAATTAGTAGATTGTTCAAAATTGAACAAAAGCTAAGAGACAATGGTTTTAGTAAAATATTGTTGGATCCTATCACCAATCCACCTATTAATCCTGGCTTAACCCCTTCATTAAATATTTTAATGAAATTAAATTTAAAATTAAAAGAATATATTAGGATTAATATGCAAAATAAACCATATTGTCAACCACAACTTTTCATGGGATTTGGAAACATAACTGAATTAATAGATGGGGATTCTTCAGGGATAAACACATTGCTTTCTTTAATTGCTGAAGAATTAAACATATCAGCCATTTTAACCACAGAATATTCGAATAAAGCCAAACACTCAATAGAAGAGCTAAAAATGAGTACGCATCTGGCTTACTATGCTAAATTACTAAATCAACCCCCTATAAATTTAGGTATCACAGCCTTCCGATTAAAATCAAAAGAGAAACTCCCAAAATATTCATCAGTTGGTGAAGTAATAATCCATGTTGATCCAACAAAAAATGAAGCAATAATGGATCCTAATGGCTATTTTAAAATTTATATTGATGAAATTAATGAAAAAATAATAGTATCACACTTTTTTAATGCAGAAAATTCTAATCATGTTAATATAACATTCATGGGCGAAAATGCTGAATCTTTGTATAAGAAAATTCTAAAAAGTAAATTAATTAGTCAATTTGATCACGCAGCTTATTTGGGAAAAGAACTTATTCTCGCAGAAAATGCACTCAAATTAGGATTACATTATATTCAAGATTAAGTTTACTTGAATTGCCATCATTTATTGAAAAAGCAATTAATTAATGCATATATTCTGTATACATTTAAAGCAAATTTTTAAAGAAAGGTACCAACATGGAAAAGGTTTATTTAAGTATGTTTGTTAGATATACATAGGTAAAAAAAAATGAAAAAAGTATATGTTGCGATGAGTGTTGATTTCATCCATCCGGGTCATATTAAGATTTTAAAAGAAGCTAAAAAACTTGGTGAAGTTATTATTGGATTGCTCACTGATGAAGCGATTGCAACCTATAAACGATTGCCTGTCTTAAATTTTGAACAAAGAAAAGAAATTCTACAAATTGTCGATGGAATCAAAGATATTATACCTCAAACCACCTTAGATTATGTTCCTAATTTACGAAAAATTAAACCTGATTATGTAGTTCATGGAAATGATTGGATTGAAGGTCCTCAACAAATGGTACGAAAAAGAGTTATTGAAACTCTTGAAGAATGGGGAGGCAAATTAATTGAATTAGAATATTCCAAAGCTTTTAGTTCAGATGATTTAATTAAAGATAAATTTGGAGTTGGCACCACCCCCAATTTTCGACTTAAAAAACTAAGACAATTGATAAAATTAAAACCAATTGTAAGAATTTTAGAAGTACATAATGGATTAACTGGTAGAATTGTAGAAGAAACTCGCATTCGCGAAAATGAAATGATTCGAGAATTTGATGGAATGTGGGAAAGTAGCTTAACAGATTCGACATCAAAAGGAAAACCTGACACAGGAGCTGTTGATATCACATCTCGAATTAAAAATATTGATGAAATTTTAGAAGTTACAACTAAACCAATGATAGTAGATGCAGATAGTGGAGGATTGACAGAACATTTTGTGTTTACTGTCCGTAAATTAGAACGCCTTGGAGTATCTGCAGTTATTATTGAAGATAAAGTTGGACCAAAACGCAATTCATTATTTGGAACTGATGTCAAACAAACTCAAGATAGTATTGAAAATTTTGCAAGTAAAATCAATGCGGGAAAACGCGCTCAATTGACTAATGAATTTATGGTTATCGCTCGTATTGAAAGTCTTATTCTTAAACAAGGATTAACTGATGCATTAAAACGAGCCAAAGCATATATAGCTGCAGGAACAGATGGAATTATGATTCATAGTAAAGAAAAAGAACCAACTGAGATATTAGAATTTTGTAAAGAATTCAAAAAATTCGAGAAAAGAGTCCCTCTTGTGGTGGTTCCTTCTACCTATTGCCAAATTACAGAAGAAGAATTAACAAAAGCAGGTGTAAAAATAGTCATTTATGCGAATCACCTTTTACGAAGTGCATATGTCAATATGGATAAAACTGCAAAATCAATTCTTACTCATCATCGTTCAAAAGAAGCATCAGAGAAATATTGCATGTCAATAAAGGAAATTCTTGAATTAATACCTGGAGGAAAATAATTTGAATCCTCAAGAAATTTGGGAAATCTTAAAAGAAAATAATTTTACTTTTTTTACTGGAGTCCCAGACTCCACCTTCAAATCTTGGATGAGTTTTTTAGATGATATGCACGGTAAAGATTTGCAAAATATTATTGCATCTAATGAATGTGAGGCTTTATCTATAGCTTCAGGATATCATCTAGCCACAAAAAACTATGGAACAGTATATATGCAAAATTCTGGTTTAGGAAAGACAGTTAATCCGATTACATCTCTTGCAGACCCAGAAGTATATTCAATCCCAATGTTATTACTTATTGGATGGCGAGGTGAACCAGGAAAGAAAGATGAACCCCAACATAAAAAAATGGGTCGAATTACCATTCCATTACTGGATACTTTAGAAATTCCGCACGAAATATTTCCAGCAAATAAAACAGATTTTGAATCATTAATTCCCAAGATCAAACAACATTTTGAAGAAAAAAACTCACCTTTTGCTTTAATAGTGAAAAAAGGAACCTTGGAACCTTATAAAAGTATCAAAAAATCAAATTTAAATTTTGAGATGAATCGAGAACAAGCATTGAATATCATTGTTGACAATCTTAAAAATGATGAAGTTATTGTGTCAACTACAGGGAAGACATCTAGAGAATTATTTGAAGCAAGAATGAGGCGTAAAGAAGATCCTCGTGATTTTTATACAGTTGGATCTATGGGATGTGCATCCGCGATTGGTTTAGGAATTGCACTCAACTCGAAGGCAAAAACAATAATCTTTGATGGAGATGGTGCTTTAATTATGCAAATGGGTTCATTAGCAACAATTAGTCATTATCAACCATCAAATCTTTACCATATTTTATTTGATAATAATGCCCATGATTCTACAGGAGGTCAACCTACAGTCTCAAATACTGTGAATTTTAAAGAAGTTTTTTTGGGAAATGGTTATAAAGCAGTATATGAATCTTCAACAGAGCAAGATTTAAAGATTAAGTTGAATACTTTATTATCAAATTCAGGCCCTTCAGTTTTAATTGTCAAAGTCAATAAAGGAGCTCGCGAAAATTTAGGAAGACCAACAACTTCTCCAATTGAAAATAAAAAAACTTTCATGAAAAGAATTGAAGATCTAAATAAGGTTAATAATTAAAAAAAAGGAAATTAAAAAAAAATGACAATAGATTCATATTATAATCCAGTTCATGTGATCTTTGGGATTGATACTCTTAAAAATTTAAGCACCTTCGCAAAAAAATATGCAAAGAATAATAAAATTTTAATTGTGAGTGATAAGAATTTACTCGATATTTTAGATATCAGACAAACTCTTATGGAAGAACTCAAAAAAAATAAATTTGAAGTACAAATTTTTGAAAAAGAAGGAAAATATTCTTCCATTAAAATAATTGACAGAGGATCAGAATTTGTCAGAAAGGAAAATTTTGGCCTAATTGTTGGTATCGGAGGAGGTTCTGCAATGGATACAGCAAAATGTATGGCAATTTTAGGGACAAATAAAGGCAAGATCAATTTATATTTAAAACAAGGACAAGCACTTAAAAATGATCCAATCCCATTAATTCAAGTTCCAACTACTGCCGGAACAGGTAGTGAAGTTACTAAATGGGCTACAGTATGGGATATATCAGAAGATATGAAAAAATTTTCCTTATCAGACTCAAAAATGTTTGCTAAAGCAGCAATTTTGGATCCATCTTTATTATTAGGTCTTCCACCTTCAATGACAGCAATGACAGGAATTGATGCATTAAGCCAAGCAATTGAAGCTTATTGGTCAAAAAACCATAATTCCATATCAGATATTTATGCTTTACAAGCAATTTCTTTAATATTAAATAATCTCGTCAAATCTAATCAAGACCCAAAAAACATTAATTATCGGATTGGAATGTCAAAAGGGAGCTTATTATCAGGATTAGCTTTCAGTAATACAAAAACTACCGCAGTCCATTCAGTTTCCTACCCTATGACATTAAATTTTAATATACCTCATGGCCTTGCCTGTGGTTTAACTTTAGGCGAATTTTTAATTTTCAATTCAGAAGAAACTTCAGATAATATGGATTATGCACCAATGAGAATTCAAAAAATTGTAGAGTTATTTGATACAAACTCAGCAGAAGAAGCCGCCAAAAAATTAACAACTATGATGAAATCGATGGGATTAAAAACAAGACTTGGAGATTTTGGTATTGATGATGAAGGTATAGAAAAAATCATTCAAGAAGGTTTTACACCAGATAGAGTTAAGCATAATCCTCGTTTGGTAACTGAAAAAACATTAAAAGAAATCTTATTAAAAATTAAATAATTTCAAAAAAAAAAAACTAAACAATAGAAATAAATAGAAACAAATGATGAAAACTATGAAAATTGTAATATTAAATTCTGGATATGCACGAAGATTAAAGCCTCTTACCGATAATACCCATAAATCATTGTTAAAAGTTCAAGGAAAAACAATTCTTGAACGTCAAATTGCATCCTTTATCGCATATGGTTTTAATTCCTTCCTTATTACTACTGGTCCCTTTGAAGATCAAATTATGCAATTAATTGCTACTAAATTTCCATCAATAGATGTTACTTATGTAAAAAATCCAAAATTCGAATCAACTAACTATATTTACTCTATGTGGTTGGCCCGTAAAGAAATGGAAAATGAAGATCTTATTCTATTACATGGAGATTTAGTCTATCAAAAATCGGTTATTAAAAAAATAATCAATCAAAAAAGAAGTTCGGTTATTATCGATTCCAACGCTCCTCTGCCCGAAAAAGATTTTAAAGGCCTAATTGAAAACGATACTATTACTAAAATCGGTTTAGATATTTTTGGACCAAAAGCAGCTTTTCTTCTACCTCTTTATTATTGGATTAAAGAAGATTTTGCAAAATGGATGGAACAAATAAATCTTTATGTTGAAAAGAATGAAGTGAAATGTTATGCAGAAAATGCATTTAATGATATATCGAATAACATACCACTTTTTCCAGTTGATTTAGATAATGAATTTTGTATGGAAATCGATACTTTAGAGGACCTAAATAAAGCCAATGAAATTGCTAAAGAATAATTCAAAAAATCATAAAAAAAAACATAAGAAAGAATAGTTAAAAAGAATCATTTTTTTTTATTATATTTGCTACTAAGAGACCATCTTTACTTTTTAATATTTGTTCAATGTATAAATTTGAAGAAATAAAATCATCAATACATACGGCTTTAGGATGATTGGGACGAGTTTTTCTAATAAATTCTACTCCCTTTTCTGTAAACTCAATAATTGTAATTACACCATTATGGTTTAAAACCCTATTAAACTCATAAATAGCCTGCATTTTTTTAGGAATATGATGAAATGATAAATAAGCATAGATATAGTTAAAATTTGCATCATTGAATGGTAAATCTTCCGCATTGAAATAATGAAATTTAATTTTTGACGATAGATTTAATTTATTAACATTTGTTTCCCAATCTGCCCAATTATCTCCATTTGGTTCACCAGTTATAATTTCAAATCCATCTAATGCCAGAAATATTGCAAGGTTTCCTCTTCCCGTCCCTACATCTAAAATTTTTGATTCAGGTTCCATATTCAAAGTTGCCTTAATTTCTTCTAAAAAATCTAAATCACGAGAAAATCTGTCATCTAATAATGATTTTGCTTCTTTTAGATCCATCATTTATATAAATATGAAAAGAGAAAAAAAAGTTTATTTTATTTTTAATGTGCTTAATATTAATTTTTAATTAAACTCAAAAATTCTGAACGTGTTCTTTGATCACTTCGGAAAATGCCTGTCATATAAGATGTTTTCATGGATGAATTTTGTTTTTCCACACCACGCATCATCATACAAAGATGTTGAGCCTCAACCACTACACCAACTCCTTTTGCTTGTGTTATATCCATGATTGTATCTCCAATTTGTTTAGTCATTCTTTCCTGTATTTGAAGACGACGAGCAAAAACATCCACAATCCGTGCAATTTTTGATAGCCCTAATATTTTTCCATTTGGGATATATCCTAAGTGGCATTTCCCGATAAAAGGTAATATATGATGTTCACAAAGAGAATATAATTCGATATCTTTGATAATAATCATTTCATCTGATTCTGTTTCAAAAAGAGCATTATTGATGACTTTTTCAATATCTTGATTATATCCCCGAGTTAAAAATTGAAATGATCGTGATGCACGTTCAGGAGTTTTTACTAAACCTTCACGATCAGGATCTTCTCCAATTTTTTCGAGTAATTTTCGAAATAAAGCTTCCATTTCTTTGATCAATAAAAAAAATGAAAGATAAATAAAAAAGATAAGGAAAATAAAAATAATTCAAACAAAAATGAATATTAATGTGGTATAAATAATAGTGAGAAGAGACGATTTTCCCATCGAAGGAGATTTTATTGAAGATATTTATGGAAATATTTTTGAAATAAAAGGATTCCACCAACCTAAAAATGAAATAATTGGCTTTATTCGCTATAAAACAGTAATTAAACAAGAAATTCTAGATAATTCTAGATATAGAACTCGCAAAGATCTCTATTCTGGCAAAAATAGTTATGAAGAAAATAAAAAAGAATATTATCAAAAAATATATGATTTAAAAAAAAAATTTGATTTTATTGAAAAAAATTATCCAGATTATATAAAAATTTATGATAATTTATACTTTCCAGTTCATGCAATTCCAATTACTAAAATTAAAAGATATTTTCAACCAAATAATGTTTTAAAAGAATATCTTCACACTAAAAAGGATAATTTAACGAATTTAGGTCAAATTTCAGTCAAATTTTGCGAAATATTATCCACAAAAAGTAATGTAGATATAAAATACTTTGGAATAACTGGGTCTGTCGCATTAGGACTTGATGACAACAAATCTGATATAGATATCATAGTCTATGGATTTGAAAATTCTGTTAAGGTCCGAAATACTATAAAAAAAAAATTTTTAGAAAAATTGGAAAAAAGCAACCCAATACGTAAATATAATTTAGAAGAATTGGAAAAATTATATCATTTTCGAGCAAAAAACCTACCTATCACTTTTTCACAATTTCAATCCTTTGAACAAAATAAACTTCATCAAGGCTATTTTCATAATCATGAATTCTTTATACGATATTTTACTCACTTGAAACATTCAGATTATGCTAAATTTAATCAATTTTATCTTCGGAAGATATCAAAATTAGGCCGCATTCAATGTCAAGGTAAAGTAACAGATGATCAATTTTCTTGGTCTACTCCATCACTCCTTAATATTCAAATTGAAAAGATCCAATTTTTTTCACTTCATAATAATTCGAAAAATAATAAATCTTTTAATATAAATCATAAATTAGGTGAAATTACTCAATTATTTTCCTTAAGAGGAAGATTTACTGAAAATTTAATAACCAATCAAAAATTTGAACTATTAGGAACTCTAGAATTAATCACACATAAAGATAAAAATCAACTATTTCAAATTGCACTTGGTTCCAATACGAAGGATTATTTAGTTAAATTATAGTACTACCAATGGAATAAATTGATTGCAAGAAAATGAGTAAAATTATAGGGGAATACTATGAATCAAACAAAAAATGCAAACATCTCACGAGAAAATTATTTTGAAACATCATTAGAACACCCTGATTTAGAAATTCTCTGGGAAATTCACGATCTTATTGGACAAATGATTCCTATTAAAGAACAAGTCAATGAGCCTGATAATGATGTTATAGGTTTTTCTGAAGAAAATGGAAAAATTACAGGAATGGCCTTGGAAAATATTAATTTAGAAAAACTCCCTGATTCATTTGGAAATCTAAATATGTTAAAAACATTATACTTATCTCAAAATAAATTAGAAATTCTTCCAAAATCTTTTGGTTCCCTTAAAAATTTAGAATACATCAAATTAGCTTCTAATAATTTGAAAGAGATTCCAAATAATATTGGAAATCTAACAAAAATTGAAGATCTTGATGTTAGCAATAATCAAATTCAATCTTTACCTTCTGACATAGGAAATTTAACAAATTTAGAAACTTTACGGTTAAATGAGAATAATTTATTCGAACTTCCTGATTCTATCAATAATTTACAACTTTTAGAAATTTTTGATATTTCGAGAAATAATTTTGAAGCAATCCCAGAAAAAATTGGAAATCTATCCAATTTAAAAACCTTGCTAGCTAATGAAAATGTTTTCAAATATATACCAGATTCATTTAAAAATTTAAAGAAAATTGAACGAATTTATCTTTCAAATAATGAGTTTGATAAATTTCCAAACTTATTAAAAAATCTTCACTCATTGAAAAGCATTGATCTAAGCGATAATAGTATTGTTGAAATTCCAGTTTGGTTAGATAAGTTACCAATTTTGAAATTTTTATATCTTTCTAATAATTCAATTTCCTCAATTCCTCCATCAGTTAAAAAAATCAAGAAATTAGAAAAAATTGATATCTCTGGAAATAATAAAGCCAGTTTATTAAAGAATTCTAAACGAATTATTGAAAATTTAAAAGATAAATCCTGTATGATTACAATATGATCATTAATTTTAATACTAATTTTTTAATTAAAAATAATAATATTTAACAATGAATAGGTAAAACAATATGCCTTTTTTTAACGCCGATCTGCACATTCATAGCCCTTATAGCATTGCAGTTTCTCAAAAATTAAATCTTGATTCGATCAATGATACTGCAAAAATGAAAGGAATTCATATTTTAAGTACTGGAGATATCACACAACCAAATTGGCGAAGTTATCTAAAGGATAAATTACATAGTGAAAATGGGACCTATTCATATAAAGAAACGCATTTTGTTATTGGAACCGAATTGGAAGATAATGAATCTATTCATCAGCTTGTATTATTACCAGATTTTGCAGCAGCTCAATCATTACAAGATACATTAGCTCCTTTTACAAAAAATATATCTGGAAGATGGGCAGGAAGACCACATATTCATAAATCACCAGGTGAATTAGTTGAAATTGTCACTGATGTTAATGGATTAATTGGACCTGCACATGCATTCACACCTTTTAAATCCATTTTTAGACAAGGAAAATTTTCTAATTTAGAAGACGCTTATGGAACGGCTTATAAGAAATTATCATTTCTAGAATTAGGGCTTTCAGCAGATACAAGTATGGCGGATAGATTGGAATGTTTGAAAGATATCAGTTTTCTAAGTAATAGCGACGCTCACTCTGAAGGACCTCAAAGTTTAGGAAGAGAATTTAACAGATTTGAAATTGAATATCCTTCTTTCGAAGAAATTAAAAAAGCTTGCAGACGGCAACAAGACCGTAAAATAGTCTTGAATGTTGGTTTAGAACCAAAGTTGGGTAAATATTATATAATGTTCTGTCGAAAATGTCGAAAACGAATAATTTTGGAATCTCGTAACATAGAATCATCCAATTTATTCGACAATAAATCTATTGAAATTACTGAAAAATTCATCTTCTACAGATTTTCTTCTATAAAAGCAAAGAGAGATTTTCAAAAATTATGTAAAGATAATAAAGTATCATGCCCAAGTTGTAAAAGAGAAATTTCTAGAAAACTCAAATCAGATCCTCAAAGAAAAAAAAGTCCAACTTATCCAAAAATAAAATTAGGGGTTTCTGAGAGAATTACCGAAATTTCTACTTGGGAAGAACCTAATCATCCAAAACATCGCCCAAAATATTTCGATGTGATTCCACTAGTTCAAATTTTGCAGGCTTCTTTAAATATTAAAAATGTGAAGGCAAAAACAATTCAATCGGCCTATCAAAAACTAGTTTCACATTTTTTATCAGAATATAATCTTTTAATCGAGACACCAATTGAGGAGATAAGAAAATTTGATAATTCAAATTTAGCCAATATCATTCAAGCTTTTAGGGAAAAGAAAATTAAGTATATTCCAGGTGGTGGAGGAACCTTTGGAAATATTCAATTAGAAGAGATATAAAATAGAATAAAAAATGTAATTGCTTTTATTGTTAAAAAGCAACAAAATTGTAGTTATATTAATCTGAAAGATTAACCGAATAAAGCACCTAAACCAGCAGGTTCTTCTTCTTTAGGTTCTTCTTTCTTTTTCTTTTTCTTATCTTTCTTTGCGGCTGGAGCGGCGGCAGCAGGTGCTGCAGCAACAGGAGCGGCAGAAGCGTTGGCGATTAGTTCGTCAATGTTCTTTCCATCTAATCCAGCTACGAGAGCTTTGATTTGATTTGCATCAACTGCTACATCGGCGGCTTTTAAAACTTTTTCAATTGATTTTTCATCAACAGTTTTAGCGGCTTTATGTAATAATAGGGCTGCGTATACAGATTCCATAATTTTTCACTTAGTTTTTTATTATTTAAAAAAGATAATTGTAATATATTATTAACCAAAAAGAGCGCCTAACCCTGCGGGTTCTTCTTTTTCTGGTTCTTTTTCTTCTTCTTGAACATCTTCTTCATCTGATTCACCAGATGAGGAGGATTCAATACCTAATGCAGCACTATTGACAGCATTTGCTTGTCGAGTAGCTTTTGCAAGATATTGATCCACCAATTCAGGAATGAACATAGGTAATTCCATAGCAATAGCAATAGCAGATCTTGCTGCTTTTGAAATAAGTGGGACGACAGTTTCAGGAACCATCATTCCAATACTCAAAGCAATATTTAATGCTTCACTTGCTGCTATTTGAACATTACCCAATAATGCATCTACATTAAGATGTAGTACTTCTTCAGGTATAATTTCGCCATCTTCCCATGCAGAATAAAAATCAAGTTTAATAGTCATTGGTTCGACTCCTAAACGCCCTAATAATTGAGCTTGTTTGGAATCAATAAGTTCACCTTTTTTATGTGTCACTGTATCTTCACGAATATGCACAGTTCCATTTTTAATTAAAGTTGGTGCTTTTAAATTTTGATTTAATTCTGAAATAATTGGTCCAGGGGCAATCTTAGTATCTCCTGCTTTTACAATAATATCAGCTGGAGCTAAATCTCCAGGTTTTGCAGGACCTTTTACAGCTTTGGATTCAAGAAATTGAGCGAGTTTGATAGGATTCATATCAGTAAATAATAAAGCCGTAATTCCACTAATATCTTCACTTAATTTGGCTAAATTTTTCTTTTTCACAGCTTTGAATGCTTTTAAGATTAACTTTTTCTTACTCATTGTGATGACTACATCACCACGTAGAGTATCTCGAAGTCCATGAAGTGCTTTTGCTGGAACTTTGCTTAATCGAGCTAATCCGACAACTTTATGCTGTTTTGCCAATGTTTTTAACCTATCTACTTCCTTAATCTTTGCTTCCGAAACATGTGCTTCATTGGTTGCCATGAGCTATTTATCGCCTTCCTTTACCAGATTCTTCAACTTTAATGGGTTTACCCATAGTTGTTTTAACGAATATTGATCTAACATTATTTTTTCCATTCGGTAAACTCGTTTCAATAAAAGATAATACTGATTCGATATTTTCACTTAAATTCTCAATTCCTTGGGATTTTTTACCGACTTTTAACTGTACTAATAATTGTTTTTTCATGGAAATTTTAATGATTCGGTTCAATTTTGAAATATAATCATCAATGTTTTCATCAGGTCGAATAACTCCAAAACCCTTTGGTTGTGGTTTTGGCATTTTTCCTTGTTGACCTAAAAATCGAGCAAGTACTTTTGCTAAATTTCGCATAAGATCTGCTCGAGCAACAAAATATGTATATTTCTTGGCAACTACCTTCTTATCTTTATTAGATCGCTTTTGTAATTGATCTAAATCAGAGGGATTGAGTACAGAAAAACCTTTTTTCTTGAGAGCAAGTTCCATATCATCCTTGGCAATAAAACAGACATGATCTGTAGTATAATTTCCAGGAATGCCATGGGGTAATAAATGTTCTTGATCAATCCGATTATTTGGATTTTTAATATCTACATCTCGAATATTTACTATTAAATCAATGGTCTCATCAAATTTCCTAACTTTATCTGGTTTTCCTTCTTTTTTTGACACTGAATTCTCCAATGCTGTATTTAGAGCGGTTTTAACTACTTTTTTATCAAAATTCAAATTAATTTCCACCCTCCATTATTTTTTGATCATATTGACCATCATCAATTTCTTTTAATACAACACGAGCGGTTTTACCGTCAATTTTAATCCCACTTGAAAAGGCAGTACCAATTATAGTTTTTACACAACCTTTCATATCTAAAGCATTCAAGGAATCCCGTTTCATTCGTGCAATTTTTATTATAGAATCAAATGATAAATCTCCCACATAAGTGGTAGTAGGTTCACCAGAACCCTTCTCTATACCTAATTCTTTTAATAATAATGCGGATGCCATAGGGGTGCTAACTTTAATCTCAAAAGTTTTATCTTCTTTATTGATCAAAATTGTTACCGGAACTTTTAATCCCTTGAAGTCTTTTGTTTTCTCATTGATGGTATCAATTACATTTTTGATAGGAACGCCTGTAGGACCTACTGCAGGACCAATTGGAGGACCACCTGATGCTTTTCCACCTTCAACTAAGGCTGCGACTTCTAAAATATCTGCCATATTATTTATCACTAATAATATCTCAATATAGATAGGTAGTCCGTAATTATATTACAAGTATCAACGTTGCACTTTATATCGAACAATCTAAAGATTGATTTACTTCAAGAGAAGCAAATAGGGAAATAAAGCCGTAAATAAATACGTCCTAATCTACCATAAATTGAGATTAGTAATATGAAAAAGATTTCATTTAATTAAAAATTTTTGAATATACATAATTTATCAAGGATTTTTCAGATATTTCATCTTATTTGGAGAATTACAATTAATGATTTAAATGTCAAATTGGAAAAACTTTATCATATAATCAACAATGAGATTATTTACGATTAAATTAATAATAAATTAATGAATCACGTAAAGCACCATTACATCATACTGAGCTACATTAGAAGATATAAACCAATCATATAAAATTTACAAAAAAAAATAAGAAAACAAATGAATGATAATCTCTAACGCATAAAATTATCTAAAGTTGATTCCTTTTTTTTTAATCCCGCTTTTTGTTGAATTTTTTTTTTATTTTTACCCCAATTACCCCCATTTATTAAATTTCGCGTCTTTGGCTTTCTCAATATGCTATGATCAATCAGACGAACAGAATGATTGGCAAGATAAGGATGTTGATCTAAAAAAAATTCAAATCCATTGTAAAAAGGTACAATTCTGACAATTATATTTGCAAAATGACTCAGTAATCGACCTCCTGCGGGTCTGTAATTTGATTTTGAATTTAATTTTGCCGTCAAAATCACATGAATTTTACATTTTAGCTGAAGACGACGAATTCCATTAAATATTTTCTTTAGATCTTGAAAAGGATGAAAATTAAAAACAGCATTTTTCCCATCACCAGTCATTTCTTCAAAAAAATTTGTAAGACCCGAAACAATCAAGGTATCTATCACATCACAAGATTCGTCAGATTTTTGGAGATTGTAATATAATTTATCAAGATTTTCATTGAGAGTTTCAACCACTTGGGGCCAAGTAAATGTACGGGCTAAGTGAATATTTCGTAAAATTGCCCGAGGATTTACGTTATGACGAACTGCTTGCTTGGAAAAAAAGTGAGGATCAAATTGATTTAGCGCCTCCACATAGATGACTCCTTTTGTGCATTCTCCTGTATGACATATTTGATCGTATGTAGCATTAAATGCAATATTATGCAGTAAACGTGAATTGAAGTTAGAGTCTACAACAAATAAATACACCATTCCACGCTGAATCCCACCTCCCAACAGTTTATCTAAAGGATCTATCCCCGTTGAGAGTATTTTTTCATCAAAAATTTCCCTGTTAAATTTGTCGGCAGTGATCATATCCACAACTATTATAATTTTCCAAAGAAATATAACAAGGTTGACTCATCTAGAAAAGTAATTTTCATAAAAATATTGGAATTAAAACACGATCTTGTTAAAATACAGCATATATTTGAATTATTCGAAATGATCTAGCAGTAATAGCTTTGATTCTTTAAAATTTGTTTCAATTTGGGTGATTGAGGAGTTTTGAAATTTCCGAAAATAAATATTCCAGTCAACTAAGCCACATAATCTAAGCATGGCACGAATGGGATTTAAATGAGTAATAACTAGAATTGATGTAGAGGATGGATAATTTTGAGATATTTTGTCCCAAAATAAGTGTTTAATTCGCTTTTCTAAATCTAAGGCAGATTCGCCTTCTGGCAGTTGGATAAAGGGTTTCTCTTTCAAATACTTATTAAATAGATCAAGATGGTTTAGTTTAATATATTCATGAGTTTTCCCTTCAAATATTCCATAATTTCGCTCTTTTAATTCATTTTCTGTATTAAATTCAATAGGAATAAATTTTTTTAATACAGAAGCAGTTTGAGTACATCTTAATAATGGACTTGTTAGTCCCAGATCAAATTTCATTCTTTTAGAAGCAAAATACTTGCCCGTTTTTTCTGCCTGTTGAAAACCTAATTCATTCAGAGGCTCATCAGTTATACCGATAAAAATATCTCTCTTATTAAAATCTGTTTGACCATGCCTAACAAAAGTGAAAATATATGAATTATCCATTAATATTAATTAAGAATCAAAGAATATATAGAATATTGTTATAGATCTAAGAAAATTCTATCAAATAATGAATGAATATTAATTTATTTTCTCCAATGAGTTATAGAATAATAATTTTTAAATCTTCCAACTACAATGACTATAAAAAAGATAAGAATAAATTATAAACTAAGAAAAAATGTACTCTGATTTTTTAATCTACTCAATATTTTCGAGATTTTTTTTAGAAAAACAATTTAGTACATTTTAACACTATGAAATGCAAGAATTGAGTTAAATTTGAACAATAAAAAGCTATTAATTATCGATGATTTATGGATTGACGAAAATTTTGGAATGAAATCCAGAATTAGTCTTTTAATTACTGATATAATCAAGAATTCAATGAATTCCAACTTAGATAATCAAATACATAATAGTTTTCTAGATTGGAAAAAGAATCTGCAAAATATTTACCCTGATTCTGAACTTCAAATAGATTTATTTACAAAACATAATATCCTCATTTTAGCAATAATAATCGTTTTTGAATTATATAAAAACACAATTGAAAACGAAAATTCAAAATTTAGCACTCCAAAAGATAAAAACTCAACTGAAAATTCTCATAATACTGAAAATGAACTTAAAATATATAAGAAAAAATACTTTAACACACTAAAAATTATTAATATTCCAGAATATTTCTACTGGATTGTTGAAAATCGAATTATATTTGATGAAATTCAAGATTTTCTAAATTCCACTGAAGATTATACTATTAAGTCTGGAGATTTATTTTCAACCTTTTACCAAGATCTAATTGTGAATACTACTCGCCATTCTCGAGGTGAATTTTATACTCATTCAGCATTAGCTCGTTTAATGTGTGATAATGCATATAAATTTGGGTCATCTGTTTTGGATCCTTCTTGTGGATCTGGAACATTTTTAATTGAGATTGCAAAAAAAATATTTAATTCAAAAAATAATAACAAATCTAAAATTAGTGCATTTTCAAAAATCTGTGGAATAGATATCAATCCAATATCGTGTGCTATGGCAACAACAAATTTATTAATGATAAATCCTTTAATCTTGAAATTTAATCAACAGCCAGCTGTAATTAATGATAATACTTTATTTCCTCATCTATTTCATGAAAAATCCCACATACTTCAGAATTATTTTGATTTAGTTATTGGCAATCCCCCTTGGTTGGTATTAAACCGAATTCCTTCAAATTTCGAAAAAAAACGTATAAAAGAATTAGGATATCGATATGGTATCTTAATTGGAGGAAAACTTGCTACATCTACAGAATTAACTACGATTTTTTTATATAAAGCTTTAAATGATTTCTTAAAACCTCAGGGTACATTATTTTTTGTCGTCCCAGCAAGTTTAGCAAATGCAGCTCAACATAATCTTTTTCGACAATTCGTAGGATTAAAAAATATAGAATTTTGGGCATTTGATCAAGATGCATTCAGAATTCATAATCTTTGCATTAAAGGAATCAGCGGTTTTGAAGCATTTGATCAACGAATTAATGTGATATGGAAATTATTTCATTGTGAAATTGATGGAATTAATATCAATACAAATTTAATATCAACTCAATCATACTATCCTTCAAGTATATCTCTAAATAATAAATCAATTAATGTAAACACCTTTACCTTTGTTGAAAACGAAAAAATCCCGATTTCAAATTTGTTTGTGGGAAGATTAATTCCAAAATCAGCCATCAATAATAAAAAATCTAAATTGAACAGCCCCAATATCTCAAAAAAGCAGATTTTCTTCGATCAGACGCCATCACCATATAAAACTAAATTCAGGCAAGGTGCATCTTTAGTTCCACGAAATTTATTATTTGTAGACATAATCGATAATGAATTAGAAATTAAATCAAAGAAATTTAAGATCATTCCTTCTAAATCTATTCGTTCAAAAAAATATAGCACATGGGAATTTAAGGCTTTTGAAGAACAAAAAATTGAATCAGATTATATCTTTACTATTGTAAAAAGCACAGGATTAATACCATTTCATTATCATGAATATTATAATGCATTTCTACCGATTCAAATTTTAAAGGATCAAATAGAAGTCAAAGAACCAATATTACCATTGGCAATGGAACATTATAAACTGATTAATGAATTGTATAAGCAGAATAAAAAAACCGATGCAAAAATCACCAATTTATTTGATCGTATTAATTACGGGAAAGCGTTATCTGACTCTTCACAATTATTGATTCCAAAAGTGATTTATGCAGGTATAGGTAGTATTGTAAAGGCAACCATCATAGAGAAATCTGCTTTTGTTGATACTTCTTTATATTATTTCATCCCTCGTTCAATAAATGAAGCATATTATCTTCTTGGATACCTAAATTCTCCAAGTCTTACTAATCATATCAAATTAATCGGAAGTACAGGAGCAGGAGGGAGTTTAAGAAATATTCATAAGCATCCATTTAATTTTTCTTTAGAAGATTATTCTGAAGGAAATAAATTACATCAATCAATTGTGGAAAAAGCCCAGAAATTAGAAAAATTAGTCCAAGAAATAATTCAAGAATTGATAGTTCAAAATCCAGAAATTCAAACCAAAACTAAAATTCTTCAAAGGAAGTTAATCTCACATATTAAATATAAAAAACTATTGAATGAACTTGATGAATTAATTCAAAAAAATATGGAAAAAAACAAAAAAATGGAATAATTGTAATTATCTTCATTTTTCACTAAACTAATTACTATTCCTTATCAAATTTTTTGGATTTTTTCATACTTCTTATAAATGCAGCAGCAATGATAGAACAAACACAGATCATGATTACTGATTCTATTGTCGGATATGAAATCCAATTAAAGCTAGGATTGAATATAAGAAAATTGTTTGAAAGTATACAAGCAGCACTAAATGCACCTCCAGTAGTATGCATCAAGACTCCAGGCCATATAGAATTTGTTTTCAATCTAATACTATAAAATACAAATGAAAAAGATATACATCCTAGAATGAAGAGAATAATTGTGAAAAAATAATTTATAGACCCTTCTTCAAGATTAAAATATCCAACAACAAACAAAAAATAAGGAATATGCCATAAGGCCCAAATCAAACCCGTTAAAGTATTTATATAAAATGGATTATTCTTTATTGATTCAATTTTAGTTGTTAAAAATCCTCGAAATATTATCTCTTCAAATATATTTTTAAAAAGTGTTAATCCAATTGTGGTGAGAAAAATAGTTATAAATTCATTTATACCCATATCTATATTTTCTGAGAATTGAACTATACCAAAAATAATTCCAATTAACAAAGAACTAACCACCATTAAGGGAAAAATTATCAAAGCTAAAAAATATCCTTTTTTATTTTTTTTAAAGTGAAATGAAAGCCTAAAATCATTATTATCTTGGTTTCTAAATTTGATATACAAAATTGACATGAGAGCGGGTGTAATTATCCAAATTAGCATACCAAGGGAACTATTTGAAATTCCATCCGCAGGATCAATTGAAGTTTTTTGACCCAATATACTATCTATTATTCTTCCTAGCCATCCACAGAGGATGATAGTGACGACAAAAAATATTAAAAATTTATCTAAATGCTTTTTAGGTTTATAAATTGCATCAGATTCATCTATCTTTATGGTTTTTTGAGAGTTTATCATATTATATAGCAACCTTTTTTATATTTGTGTTCTTATTAATTATAGTAGAATTACATTCTAGAATGAGATTCTACTCTATCAAAATTATTTTGAGTATTTAAATCAAATGGCAACCAAAAAAAAAAAAGGAAATTCCAAAATAAACAAGGTAAAATAAAAAACTTTGAATCTTTTCCAATTTTTTAGTAATTAAGACTTTACAGAAGAATATATCTAGTTCATTAACCAAGTGAATAGAATGAAAAAAAGAAATATTAATATAGAAAAAAAAAAAAAAATTGCAGATTCTTTCTATAATTTAATCTTAAATAAAGATTACAATGATATTTCGATAAATGATATAAGAAAAAAATCAGGTATAGCACTGGGAACAATATATTACCACTTTCCGGAAGGAAAACTTGCTATTATTAAATATATTCTTATTAAACTAACACAAGATGAAATTAATTTAGAAAATTTTCTTTTAATTGGAACAAAAGCAGATCTAAAAGGACTTAAAAGCTTTATTGCAAATTTAATTAGTGTTCAAAAAAAATATGGCTCTTTTTATCGAGGGGTAATGCAAACTTTGATAACAGAACCTCAGTTTTTTAAAAAGATTCCAAAAATTTCAAAAGAATATTATCTTACACTTATAGAAAAAATGCAAAAAGAATCAACTCAATATAAAAATTTAACAAAAGAAGAGATTTTTAAATCAATATCTTTAATCAAAAATACATTAAATGCTTATATCTCAAGACACTTATACATAGAACCGATTTTTGACACAGATGAAGAACTAATAAATTTTCTGGCAAAACTAATTCAACAATTTATTGATACAAATTTTGAGATTATCTCATAGTTGTATTTAAAAAAAACTCTTGATACTTCTATTTCTTAATTCGAAAATCTAAAATTTAAACCAATTTTATTACTTTCTCATTTTTTTAGGTGGAAAATATAAACTTCTTCCATTGAGCCATTCTTTCGTCTTTCCAAAAATTGCGACTCGACTTTTAGCAATTTCACGCAATTCAGGAATGTTTTTTGCACCCAATAAACACATAGTAATTTTCATTTGATGAATAAAATTATCAAACCATTTTTCTAAATTCTTTTCTTCGGGATAACTCAAATCTTCTGTCAATTGAATTAATATTGGATATGCTAAACTGATCAAATCGGCACCTAAAGCCAAAGCTTTAACAGCTTGTCTCCCATCACGAATTCCACCACCAATAATTAAAGGAACATCTTTATATTCATCTCTTAAAACAATATCAAGCAAACTCCATACTGTGGGTATTCCACAAAAATCGAAAGGTTGTTTAATTGAAGGTAAATATTGGCGCTGTGAAAGGGTTAAGTCTTTTAATGTTTCAATTCGTGCAAAACTTGTACCGCCCACTCCAGAAATATCAATTGCAGAAACTCCAATATCCCAAAGGGCTCGAACATCCTCATGACTTAATCCAGTATCTTTCGATTTAACAATAACTGGAATTTTAACATTATCAACTATAATTTTTAAATGTGCAATAAATCCTGCCGTTCCTGGAGATTCTCTCATAGAAAGAATATTTACTAGGGGTTCTAAATATATCTCGAGCGCATTTGCATGAATTAAATCAATTGCTTTTATTGCATCTTCTAAATAAGTTTCTGAGGTTGCCAGGTGTTTTGCTGAAAGATTGGCCATTATAAAACCGCTAGGATTATCTTTCCTAACAATTTCATAACTAGATCTTGCTTCTTTCTTTGCTTTTGCATGAATTCCAAAAATTTGATCCCCTATTCCTTGAACAATGTTATATTTTTTTGTAAAAGTAGAAAGATTTTTATTCATTTGTGTCAATTTTTTTGTTCCTCCTACTAAGGCTCCAATAGAAATGGGATAATCTAACTCAAATCCGAGAAATTTCGTCGATAAATCAATTTCAGCCAAGGAAACAGATGTTAAATTATTTGGTACAAAATATAAGTCTTTAAAATAATCTTTTCCATCATATTCAATTTCTTCCTTGAGGGCAACTTCCAAGGTTCTAAGTCTAAATTTTAAAAATTCATCGATTTTCATATTCTAGTTATATATCTTTCCCATCAATTTTATAATCTTCTGAATCGATAAAAAATGGTATCAATGAAAAAATTTTTTTCAGATCGTAGTTTTTTAAAATTATTCAAAAAAAAAATGGACCCGTTTTCTAGCCAGGATGAAGAAACCACCCTCCTAAGGTGGATATCAAGAGTTCAAATCTCTTCGGGTCCGCTTTTTTTGGACAATTTTTAAAAATATTTCACAATTTTGAACAATTTTAAAAGCAATAACAATTATTACATGCCTGATATAACGTGTAAATAATTTTAATCTCTTCTTATTGAATTAGAAATATTAAATACCTCATATATTTTTGGACTGGATATTTTTTGATACAAAAAAAATACCAGAATCTCTTCAGAACTATTTAGTTTTTTTAGAATCTGCCATTAATTAATAAAACTTTTTTATCAAAATTAAGAAGATATAATAAAAAAAATGGAAATCTGTTAATTTTTAGTTGAAATATCAGTCTTCTTCAATGGATTTATAACAAGATAAGCAATTATTCCAACAAATCCAATTATGACCGTCCAAGAAATTATATTTGTGATATTATTCTTAGAAGATTCTAAATCAATGATTTCTAATCCTCCCATGCCTTTCATAGCATAAATTTTGTCCTGATTATAATAAATCCCTCCAGAATAGAGGAAGTATCTTGATGTATTTTCTCCTTTAATGCTGTCGATTAACTTTAAGGAATAGGGATCACTAATATCCACAATATTAATCCAACTTCCACTTGATATATACGCATTATCTCCATTAATATATATACCATATCCATATCCCGCATCAAAATAACTCAATAATTCAGGAGAAGTAGGATCACTTACATCTACAATCAGAAGCATAGCATGTTCGTCAGTGAGATATAGGTAATCACCTTTCTTAACCATATCAAATCCATCGTAATCCAAATTTCCTATTTCAATAGGATTAGATTTATTGGATATGTCGAGAATTAAAATCCCCCTACCAGTTAATAAATATGCAAAATTATTTTCAATTATAGATTTCCTTCCAGAAGAAGATGAATGATTAAAGAATCCAATTCTTGTTGGAAATTGAGGATTACTAATGTTAATAATATTAAATAGATCATCTCCGATTGTATATGCACAATCACCTTGAATAGTAACTCCATAAATAGACGAATTATCTTTATAATGGCCAACTTTTATTGGATTAGTTGGATTTGATATATCAATGATCTCCATCCCTTCATATCTTACTATTAGATAGGCATAATCACCTTTAACTTGAATATCTATTGCACTTGATGCAATTAAATCATCAAATTTCCGAATAATAGATGCTTGTGAAGTTTTACTTATATTAACAATTTCCATTCCATCTTGACCATCTGCTATATAGACTAAATCATCAACAATTTCAAAATCATGTGCATACCCTCTTCCAGAAAGTTTACTGAATATTAAAGCATTGCTTGGATTACTAATATTAATAACATCCAAATCAGTCGATGTCCCAACAATATAAGCATACTCACCTTTGATATCAATTCCTGTTAATAAATTACTTGTATGTTTAACTTCATATCCAGATAAAGGTAAAGTAGGATTTGAGATATTATAAACAATCAATCCTTCGGATATAGTTGTCAAGTATGCATATTCACCTTGAACATAAATATTTGTACCCATTTTACTTCCATCGACAGAATTAACTTCAAATGGGGATGAAGGATTACTAATATCATAAATAACTAACATTCGTTCAGGATCAGCTACATATGCATATGAATTGGAGACATAAATTTCATTTGCTTTACCAGTTCCATTATATTTACCCATAAATTGAGGATTAGATGGATTACTCACATCAATAATTTCTATTCCATCATATGATTTTGCCAAATAAGCATTATTACCTTCAATAAAAACATCACGAATATATCCACCAGAATTATATTCTCCTAATAATATAGGATTTATTGGATCAGAGATATCCAATATTTTTAATCCTTCATCATTGAAAGATATATAAATGATATCATCTTTCAAATATAACGCACGAGCAAAACCTCCACTATAAAATTGGCCTACCTCTTTAGGGTTTTTTGGATC
>CAYPTZ010000003.1:0-27344 GCA_964413395.1 uncultured archaeon
TTCAACATCTATTGGATTGTTTGCTTGATTCATCATAATTCAACAATTTGAATTTGATAGTGAAAATAATGCTAAATACTATTAATATTTCAAATAAACTCAAACATTCTTAAATAAATATTGAATTTAAAAAAATTTATTCTATCTTTTAATAAAAAGACACACATTTTAAATTCGTTAGTGTTAATTGAATAACAAACATATAAAGAGAGTTCGGAATTTTTTTTTTTTGAACTTGATTAGATGACCACTTTCACCAAAAATAAAAAAATTCAAGTATGTACTTCCTTTAATTAATTAAAAAGATATAATGTGTCATTAAAGTGGTGTCAATTACATATGGTTGAGATTGTAACATATTGCGGATTTCGTTGTAATATTTGTCCTGCTTACTTTGAAAATCTAAAAAATGAACAATAAAAAACATATATTACTCAAAAATGGAAAAAAATTTTTAACATTGATCTTCCAGTAGATGTATTGCCTTGTTCTGGATGCCACGGATCAAAATTAACAATAGATCCAGAATGCCCTGTCAGACCTTGTGCAATTCAAAAAAAAGTTCATACTTGTGCAAACTGTTCAGATTATGATTGTAATAAAATGAAAACTCGTTCTGATTTTCTTGAAAACATAGGTTTTTCAATTTTAAACAAAGGAATTACTGAATTGGATTACAAAATATATATTGAATGTTTTGAAGGAAAACAGACACTGAAGAAATTGAAAGAAAAAGAATCAATTTTTTTCTATCAAGATTGGTTTGATTTATATATTTCTTAATCTTAATATAAGCAAGGAATTGAAAGTATAAAGTAAAGTATATTACTTTTAGTAACTTATAATTGAGGATAATAAAATGAAAAATGAGATATTAGAAATAATAGAAACTCGAAGATCAATCAGGAAATATACAAATGAAGAAATCCCGAATAAAATTATTAAAAAAATATTGAAAACGGCAATGTATGCACCTAGTGCAATTGATGGTCAATGCTGGGAATTCATTGTAATCAAAGATAAGGAAATCAAAGAAAAACTAGCTAATTATAATCCTGCAGTAAAAGTAGCTAAAAATGCAGCTGCTGCAATAATCGTATGCGGTAATATGAAAAGAACTAAATTAAAAATATTCTAATTTAGTAAATGATGTTCATAAAATATTGAAAATAATTGGTTAATTTAAAAAAAAAATTTAGAATAAAAAAGAAAATATTATAATGGAGGTAAAAAGTCAATTTTTCCAACATAAAATTGAGCAATTAATAATGCATCAACAATTGAAATAGTACCATCAAGATTCACATCAGCTAATGTTTCATCGATGTCAACTGATTCTCCCACATAATATTGAGCAACTAATAAAGCATCAACAATATTTATAGCTTCATCGTGATTAACATCACCAAGTTCATAAATTGAACCTTCATAAATAGTAATTATAACATTATCTGTAGTTACTAATCCAATTTCATCCTCTACAGTAATACTAACTGTGTGATTTCCAAAAAGCAATCCATCAACATTTAATTCAATTGGAATATTTGATTGCCAATCACCTGAGGATACAAGAGAACCATCAATACTAATTGAATATATGGAAGAATCGGTATCAGTCGCAACCCAACTAATAATATTTCCAATATCCCCAATATTATAAGAAATATCAGATGGCTGTGAGATTACGGGTGGTTCATTAGGTTCTATTGTTGGTTCAACACCCCAAACTAAAATATGTTGGTGGTATACAGTTATTAATGAAGAATCTGCGTATGATAAGAAATCAGGATTAAAAGAATAGTCATTAGTTTGATCGAAATTCGTAGAGGAGGTAGTCCCAATTCTATTTTGAATATCTCCTGTATATGCTCCAACTGGAAAGAAGTTACTTGTTCCATCTCCTCCCATCCAAGTTGGAATACTAGCAGAAGAAGTAAAACCTATTTCTAAATAATCAGAATCTCCAGCATTTCCAAATTCAGATGTGATTTCTGAACTTCCTACTGCAGCAAAATCTATCGAATTTGATAACGAACTTAAAATAGGTTCAGATGTAAGCCAATATCGGATTCGAATATCTGTTAGAGCAACATCAGTAGTTCCATCATTATGAATCATAAACATAGGCCGCATTTGTTCAGTTATTTCACTGATTTCACCACAATAATATTGAGCTCTTAAAAAAGTATCACTTCCACCCTCAAATGTCATAGCACTTACTTGACTTGTTTGCGGACTTTCATTATTGCTAGTATCAACAGCAGTAATTTTATAATAATATTGAGTATTTGGAACTAGTCCAGAATCAGAATATGAATTCATTCCAGTTTGACTAATATATCTATAAGTGCCACTCTCACTTGTGCTTCGATAAATTCGATAATTTGTTAAATCTGGTTCAATATTTGCATTCCAATTTAATGAAATTCCAGAAGAACTTACAACAGTAGCAGATAATCCGGTTGGTTCAGCTGGAGGATCTTGATCATTTGGAACATTTGAAGTAAATCGATATTCATAATTGGATGTAATTTCAAAAGATCCAGAAAGTGGTAAAGAATCAGAGGAATTTCCAATTTGAAAATTAAAAGTTCCTTGTTCTATATAGAAGCAATCAAGAGATTCAGACCAATAACTTAATTCTTCAGCACCTAATATTAAAGTAACTGTTTGTGTTTCCCCAGGATTTAATGAAATCCGTTCAAATCCTCTCAATTGTTTTAGCGGCATAGGAACTCTGGCATCTTGAGGAGTTAAATACAGTTGGACTACTTCATCACCAGCTCTTTGGCCGATATTTGATATATCTACGGACACTTCTATTTGACTATCACCTAAAGCAGATGAATTATATTGTAAATTGCCAAAAGTAAATTCAGTATAACTTAATCCATGACCAAATGCATATTCTGGTTCTAAACCAAGACTATCAAACCTTCGATATCCAAAACCATCAACAATATCACCTGTAAAATCAAGATCATCCCATTCAGGTAATTGACTATCATCTTTTGGTATTGTTACGGGTAATTTACCTCCAGGATTTACATTTCCAAATAAGATATCTGCAATGGCATTACCTCCTTCTTGACCCAGATAAAAGGCATAAAGAAATCCTTTAATGTTTTCAATACAATTTTGAACAGCGCAAATTCCACCACTTTCTAATACAACAATAACATTAGGATTTACATTAGCTAATTCATTAATTAAATCCTGTTGCATCCCAGGTAATTGTACAGAACCACTTTTTCGATCTCCACCAATATCATATCCTTCTCCTTCTTGGGTACGATCTAAACCACCTACAAAAATGACAATATCAGAATTAGCTGCATATTCAATTGCAGTTTGAAAACCAGACGTATCTTGGCTATTGATATCACATCCTTTAGCGTAATTTACCAATACATTAGGTGCCATATTATTAATACCTTGTCTTGGAGTCACTGTATAGGTAGGATCAACTTCACTACTTCCAAAACCATCCAATTGGCAAACATCAGCACTAGGACCAACTAATGCAATGGAATTGAGACTTTCTTGTTCTAATGGAAGAATTTTTTCTTCATTTTTTAATAAAACGATGCTTTTCTGGGCAGCTTCCAAATTAATATCTATATGTTCTTGAGAATAAATATCATTCGGATCTCCTTCAGGAAAATTATTTAAAAGACCAGCAGTAATTTTTGTTCTTAATACACGCCGAACTGCTAATTCAAGTGTATCCATTGAAACAGTACCACTTTCTACTGCAGATTGTAATTCAACTGAATAAACATCTCCTGGCATATCTACATCACATCCTGCATTAATTGAATTTTCAGCTCCATTATATACAGACCACCAATCTGAAACAACATAATAATCATAAGCAAATTTTTCACGGAGGATTTCAGTTAATAAGTAAGAATCTTCTGAACATGGAACACCATTTATCCAATTAAATGCATTCATTACGGAAAGTGCACCTCCTTGTTGTATAGATAAACGAAATGGCAAGCTATATAACTCAATTAAAGTTCGTTCATCCATATTTACATTGAGATTTTCCCTATCAGTTTGATGACTAACAGCAGTATAATGTTTCACAGTAGCAATGACTTGTGTAGATTGCAACCCATTAACAACAGATGCACCTATTATTCCTCCCAAATATGGTTCTTCTCCAGAAGATTCTGCACTTCTTCCATTCCGAGGATCTCGAGTTATGTCAACGCATGGCCCTAAAGCTTGATTTCGACCTTTAGCAAGAAATTCTCTTCCCATTGCCCATCCTACTTCTTCAATTAAAGAAGGATCCCATGTTGAAGCCATAGCAATCCCTACAGGAAATGAAGTTGCTTGCCCATATGTACCTCTAACACCATGAGGCCCATCACTCATTTTGAAACCAGGTATGCCCAATCGAGTATTGTCAGCAGTATCAAACATTCCCGAACCATATAGTTGCTCACATTTTTCATCTAATGTCATTTGACTGATTAAATCATCAATTTGTTGTTCAATGACATCATCTAAAGCATCTCTTATGATATTTTTTGTAGATTGGACATCTTTATCTTTAGGTATTGTATCCAAATTATATAATCCATAAATAAATGCGAAAACAATTAAACAGGAAATTATTGAAGAATAAACTTGATATTTTATTTTACCATTTTTCATTTTAAAATCCAACTGATTATTCTATTAAATTAGACTTTATAGCTTATTGAAATAGAAATTAATTAATCAAATTTAGAAATTATAATATTTAAAATAAATAGGAGTAGTTATTCAGTTTGATATGAAATATTTTAACTACCTAACTTCTCATTTCATATTTTTTTTTTAGGTATATAATCTTTACCTATTTCAGCTAAATAATAGGATGACTTGATATCTTTTTTATAAGTAGTATTAATTTAATTAATTTATCTCACATGGATATGAATTTTAAATAGCAAGAGGTTTTAGTTAAATCATGCGACATAATATATATAGGTGGACATCTCGAATATCTCGAAGGAAAATTAAGCAACTATATGATAGCGATGCACAAGGATTGTTAGATGAAAATTTAGTAAATGAAGTGGGATTCACAATCTATATGCGTTGTTTAGAAGCCCAAGAAGTAATGGATGCAGTGCATCATTATCGTGTGAAATGCCGAAATTGTAAAGAACTATTAATTCGAAAAAATAGAATTCGTAAAAATAAACAAAATCATAGCGAAATTTTAAAATGCAAATGTGGATGGGAAACTACTTGGGGACAATATAGGCAAAGTACTTTCAATCAAAATATGTGTAGTGGAGGGGCAGATCCCTTCTTTATGAAATATGTCAAGAAATGGCCAAAAACTCGAAATAACAGTGAAAAGATGATGTTAATTGATTGGATGATACATCAATTTCATATTCAAGATCAAATTCCTGGACGTTCTGTTGCTGTAAACATTATTTCTGGAACACACCAACAAGTAGATGATTTAATTAATGAACTTGCTTATGGTGATGAAAGTCAAGCTTTTAAAATCCATAAAGAATATTATGATAAACAGTTAAAAGATTGGCGTAAATTGTTAATTAAAAAGATTGGCGGAAATAGTAGAACACGTCTCCTTGGAGAAATATATGAGATTGAAAAAAGTAACAAAATTCCTTTAAATGAATTGATTGATAAATTAAACGCGATGAGTTTATTTACTACACCTATTGAAATACTAAAAGAGGAGATTGCAAAATATGAAGATACAAAAAAAAAATATAAACAAAATAGAATTTGAACGAGCTCAACCAAAAGATTTATCACTTTTGACAAAAATACAAGCAGAAACATTTGATAATGATATCAAAACACATAAAAGAGGAGAATCAGGCGGACCACCGGGATATAATTCAATAAAATGGAATTTTTTTATATATAAAAAAGCGAATTATTTTAAAATTTTAATGAAAGAAGAAATTATTGGAGGAATCATCCTTTTTAGAAAAACTGATGAAATTATTGAGCTAGGAAGAATATTTATTCACCCAAAATTCCAGAATCAAGGGATTGGGACAAAATCTTTTCAATTTTTACAATTTAATTATCCAAGAGTAAAAAAATGGATGTTAGATACCCCTAATTGGGCACTCCGAAATCATCATTTTTATGAAAAATTAGGATATAAAAAAAAAGGTGAACACGAAAACCAATTCCAATATGTAAAATCGATATTATAAGAAAAAAAAATAGTTTTTTTTCATAGTTCGTTAAAATAATCTATTGTAAATCCTCCTTCATTTCTGTAATTTGGATGCCATACATTTTTTGCAATAATTCAATGTAATACTTGGCTTCTCCCTCGGAGAATGTCCAACGTTTAGAACAGGCTGTAATCTGAGCTTGAAGCTGAGCACGGAGATCGCCCAAATGAATTTCTGAATTTGAAATGATTTGTTCAAAATCAATATCAGCTGGTGAACAATATTGGAGCCGAAGGACATATTCTCCCCGTGTTTCAATCATTTGGCCAACGTGAGCCCTCCCGCTTTGAGAACGAAACCGACGGTTTTCAGTACTAAATTTCTGTTCCATCTCAACATTTGATTTAATCGCAACAGGGAGATCATAATACTTAAACAATCCAGGCTTATAACTATCCCATAAGCGAGTCCATTCTGCTAATATCATCCAATATGGAGTCGTCTTAAAAGGTAAAAAGCTTTTACGTTCTGCACGGGTAAATTTAGGGTGTATCTCTTGACTTCGATTCCATATGCTCTCAAAAACATTATCCAATCGAGTAATTTTATCTTCACGTATGATTTCATCCTTCCAGAGTAGCTTATGGATCTTTTGAAACATTTTAAGCCCTTCTGTTGCAGAAGTAAAATCTGCTCGTGTCTCTTTTAGCACAGACTCGAGCTTTTTAATGGTTTTTTTCATGATTCGAGAAATTCTATCTTCAATAAGAATCTTTTCAACGGATTTCATGAATCCTGCAAGATATATAGACATGTTTTCAAAGGATTGTAATCCTTTCAATTGAGAGAATCTATTATTTTTCTTTTTAAGAGTACCGAGTAATTCCTTATCGAGGGGCTTTAATAACTTTTTTAATGAAGCAGGTTCTTTTTCTCCTGGGATTTTAATCCGAGTTTTTGTCGAAACTGTGTGAATATATAAATTTTTGACCGTTTTTTGGATTTTTCGGTGAATATTATTGGCAAGTTTTTCAAGATGATTCCATAGATTTGTTGAAAAGTGAAATGTACAATATTGATGGGGTATTTCGGGGTAAAAAGTCTCAAAAAATTTCCTAATTGCACCTTGTTTGTCACTAATAAATCCAATAATCGATTTATCGTAAATTTCTTTAATTTCTTCAATACATCCATTCAAAATTAAATGATCAACTTGATCAAGGAATTTAGTCATCAAGACTCGTCCCGAGATTAAATCGGTGAAGTTCCAAAGAGCTGGACGGTCTCCATCAGGTTCTTGTCCATCTAATGCAACCAAGAGAAATTCTTGCTTTTGAATAATTTGTTCTGTATTAGAATCAATATGGAAGGATGTAAGAACAAGAATATCATCACACATTCGGGCAACTGTGCTTTCTGAAATGGGAAGTGCATATTCACGGTTCAAAATGCCATATATCTGTCGCGGATTGGAGGGTTCATTGATGTAATAATCCCCGATTTTGGCCAAAACATCCTTTCCATAACATCGTTGTGAATAGTCATAACGAGGGTTAGGATTGAAAGGAACAGAATGAAGAGCACAATTTGAGTTTGTACATGTAAAAAGGTGACGACGTACGGTTATTGGTCCTTTAAGAGTATAAATTGTTTTTCCTGCCGTATTGTACATAAACATAACAAGGGAGTTGCATAAAGGACAAAGGTTATGTAATTCTTCGGGGTATTTTTGGGTAATGTGAATGGGATTTGTAGGATATTGGATTGAGTCAAACATATATGGATAAATGCATGCCTAGTTTTGAATATTTTGGCACTTCTCCCATATTTGTAAATTCATTGACACTAGATTATTTTGAAGATTAATGTTTTTTTATATTACTGTATGAAATTATACACTGATTTCTTGTACTAAAAGAGAAAGTCGATTATTAGGGTCACTTGCACTTCCTTGATAATCATAAAGCGAAGTATTAACAACTAAAGGGATCTCTGATTCATAATATACACGAATTGTATATTCACCAGCAGGAATTATCTCAGTTTGGTGAGAAATATAAATATCATATGTAAAAGAAAGTACATTTAGAACAATTTCATCTAGTTCGTACGCAATTTTAGTCGTTTTATTAATAAGAGATCCTATCTCAACAGTTATTTTATATTCTGTTTTATCAATAAAATCTGGCATTAATCGAAGAAGAAAACCTCCAGAAAACTGAGCTAATAATTTAGAATTACCTTCAGTACTTATTGATACATTACAACCAGTTAATTCCACGGGAACAGTATCATTATCTGATATTATATGACCTACATTCGTTTGCTCATATAGAGATTGCAAAACTACACCTTGATCTTCCATCTCGTCCATTTCAGTTTGTAAAGCATCAAATTTTCCTTGTATTTCATCGAGATCTTGGTTCATTCCAGGATATATCGCAGGTAAACCAACAAACATTCCTAAACCTGAAATTATCAAGGTAATTAATACACTTGATACAATCACACTATTTTTTTCTGCCATTGTTAAATCACTCTTATATGTATAAAGATCATTCTAATTATGCTTAAAATTGAGCCTTTAATATTTTTTTATTCGAAAATCATAGGATATAAAATTAAATAATTCTAAAAGGAGAATTACTTTTAAAGTAAAAAAATAATTTATTTAAGTAAAAATTACAACAAATGAAAAAATATGAATAAAATCATAACTTATTGTGGATATCGTTGTGATATTTGTCCTGCTTACTTTGAAAATCTAAAAAATGATCAACAGAAAATAGATATTACTCAAAAATGGAAAAAATTTTTTAACATTGATCTTCCAGTAGATCTATTGCCTTGTTCTGGATGCCGCGGATCAAAATTAACAATAGATCCAGATTGCCCTGTCAGACCTTGTGCAATTCAAAAAAAGTTATGTACTTGTGCAAATTGTGCTGATTATGATTGTAATAAAATGAAAACTCGGTCTGATTTTCTTAAAAATATTGAATTTAAAATGCAAAATAAAGAATTTAGCGACCAAGATTATAAACAATATGTTGAATGCTTTGAAGGAAAAGATAGACTAATTAAAATTAAAAAAAGTTAACATCTAAAAATTTGTTAATAAATCTCCTCAAGACTACATAAGATATTACATAATTTAAAATTTAATGAAATTCATCTACTTTATACTAAGAAAGGTGAAGTTTCCTCTTCTATCATAACTTTACTTAAAGTTAGTTGGTGATTTATATATTGCTTAATCCTAATATTATATAACGTTAAAAGTAAAAAGTAAATTATATAACTTTTAGTAACTTATTTAGAGGATAAAATAATGGAAAATAATATATTAGAAATAATCGAAACTCGAAGATCAATCAGAAAATATACGAATGAAAATATTTCAGACGAAAAAATTAAAAAAATATTAAAAACAGCCATGTATGCACCTAGTGCAATTAATGGCCAATGTTGGGAATTTATAGTAATTAAAGACATGGATATTAAAAAAAAACTTGCCAATTATAATCCTGCCGTAAAAGTTGCCAAAGATGCAGCAATTGCGATTATAGTGTGCGGGAATATGAAAAGAACCAAAATGAAAATATATTGGGAATTAGATTGCTCCGCAGCCACTCAAAATTTAATGTTAGCAGCGCATGTCTTAGGTTATGGTTCTGTATGGCATGGTGTATATCCGAATCAAGAATTAAGTTCACAATTAAGTAAGATGTTCAATTTACCAGATCATATTATACCATTTGCAGTAGTACCTATCGGAAAACCTGCTGAAATCAAACCTAAACCTGAGCGCTATCATGAAGAATACATTCATTTTGATAAATGGGAATAAAATGAATTTTCTACTAAATATCATGGGCTTTTGTTTTTTTTTCTTTTTCTAAAAGAATGCTTTTATCCAATGAGGGAGATATTTGATAATTACCTAGCATAAAGATTGAAATAACTCCAAATGTAATTCCTATCAGGTAAAAGTACCAATTACTTACAATTTGCCCAAAAATTATCAACCCACTAAGGATAGATACGATATTATTAATAGCTTGCTGAATTGGGTTAAATTTAGTTACAGTAATTTTTTGAAGTCCAATTTGGAGCACATAAGCGGCTAATCCATTGAATATTATAAGAAGTATAAAGTAAATATTTGCAATGATGATATTAATGTCTTTAAAGGTATTGAGAATAATAATATCAAAATCTTGAATAAAATCATATCCAGATGAGCTAATCATTGACATATAAGCTTGCATATAGTAAGCACCTAATGCAAAAAACAATCCAACAACTGCAGTTAAGAAAATTGGATTTTTCTTATGTAAAATTAAAAACAATAGGATAAATCCAATGATTATTCCAGTAAAAATAAACATATTATTTCTGGTATTTGCCTGTGTAATATCTGTATGAACATTGGAAACATTTGCCATACCTATAAGAAAAGGCATTAAGATCATTAAGAGAATAGAAAATTTAGCTCGATTATTCAATTTTTCTCCTAATTTCTTCTCACTTACTAATACAAGAGCAATAATTCCAAAATTCATCACTGGTTGAACTACGCTGATGCCGACTAGATTCATTGCTAAAATAAAAGGAATCCCCCCAGATATTCCAATTATACCACCTATCAACCATTTTTTATTAGTAAACATTTTTTTCAAAGATTTTCTTACATTTGAAAATGACACTTCATGCATTTGGTCTAAGGCTTCCTTTTGTAAAATTGGAGTAAGGTTAAAACAAACTGCAGCTAAAATCGCAAAAAAAATTCCAAGGACATTTTCAACAATAGCCATTAAACATTAAAAAAGAATAAAATCTAAAAAAAGATTGGTAAACGAAAATGAGTCAAATGAAAGAAAAAAAAAAAAAAAGGATTTCCATGAATCATAAAATATGGAAACTATTGGGTTTAATATTAATTTTTATCAATTTATTTTGTCTTATTGGTGCAATTATTCGTAGAAATCCATTTGAAGCTTTATGGATTTCCCATTATGCGGGATTACTTGGTGCAATTATTTTAATTATGAATTTTCAATCACCTATCTTAAATGGAATTTACTCATTTATATTTATTTTTCAATTAGGCTCAGCATTTATGCATATCATCGATCCTGTCCCATATAATGATTATTTAGATGTATTATATTGGTTTAATCACATTCCACATCTCATAGGATTTTACATTATTTTAAAAAAAGAGATAGATATTAGGGGGATACATTTTGGATTCATTTTTATGTTATTCACTATGAATGTCACTTTTCAAATTTTATATATTAATTCACAAGAATTTCTTGGAATTAATATTGTATATCGGGAATATTTCTTTTCAGTATTAATGTTAGCAATTATTTGGTATCTATTTCTCCTATATCTAATAAATAAGCACAATAATGAAAATAAATTATAAATTTTTAAGAAAATTACTTTTTTAGCCATATTTATCTTATTTGATGATAGAGGATTTTTCGATGAATGATCAAACAGAATCAAAACCAGACTTACGCGATTATAATGGTGATGACCTTATTAAACAAGAGGCAAAAGTATTAGAACAATTTGATAAATTTTTAAATCAAGATATACCCATCATCACTAAGGTTGAATATGAAACTTTCGGTTATGTTACACAATCAAATTCTGTGATAGAACTTGGTTTTTATAAAAAAAATTTAACAATTATTCCAGAAGTGATCGGAAATCTCACATCACTGAAAACTCTTGTAATTTCCAATACACTCATTAAGTCTCTTCCTAATTCAATATTAAACTTAAAAAATCTGGAAACACTTATCATTTCCAATAATAATTTATTAGAATTTCCTGAATTTATCACAAAAATTGAAGGATTAAAAACTCTGGATATTAGTTCAAATAAAATTTCATCTATTCCAGAATCACTTGGAAATTTAAAATCTTTGGAAGTATTTATTTGTGGAGGAAATGAATTAATATCATTACCCAAATCATTAACTAACTTAAAATCATTAAAAGAACTTAATTTATATCAAAATAAGATTACTAATATTCCAGAAAATATTGATGAATTAAATTTACTTGAAAAAATCAATTTCTCTTTTAATCAGCTAAGTATATTACCTGAAAAGATTGGAAATTTGGTAAATCTTCAAGATATTAACTTATGGGACAATAATTTGTCCACTCTTCCAGAATCTATTGGAAATTTAAAGGGATTAAAAAAATTAAATCTTGGGTTTAATAAACTTACATCCTTGCCTAGTAATTTTGAAAATTTAACCTCTCTTGAAAGTATTTTAGTTAAGGATAATCATTTGACCTCTCTCCCTGAAAATTTAAAAAATTGGATGCTAAATTTGAAGAAAAAAGGTAGTAAAATAGATTTAGAGTGGATAAAAAAAATTGATCATAAAGCAGATAATATTCAATACCATGAAGTATTATTACAGCGACAAGATGCCGAAGTTATATTTGAATTTGAGAAAATTTTGAAAGGGAAGATTCCCTGTGTTTCTAAAATTAGTTGGAATACATTTGGTTTTGTTGAAAAAGATAAACATATTATAAAATTATCTCTATTTAGAAAAGGTTTAACTTCACTTCCAAATGCATTGGGTAAATTAACATCTTTGAAAGAATTGTTTATTAATCAAAATCAAATAAATACGCTTCCTGAATCAATAGGTGACCTAAAATCCTTGGAAGTGTTAGTTCTTGCAGACAATCAAATGAAATCGCTACCTAAATCGCTAAACAATTTAAAATCCCTCAAAAAATTATATATTCAGAATAAAGAAGACATTTATCTACCCGAATCACTTGAAGAATTAACCTCGTTGGAAATCCTAAATTTATCTGAGAATAAATTAACAACTATACCCAATTTTATTACCAATATGACATGGTTAAAATCACTTGATGTTAGCTCTAATAACCTATCTTATCTTCCTGACTCAATTGGAAATTTAAATTCACTTGAAGTTCTATTTTTAGATCGAAATAACCTTTCAACACTCCCTAATTCTATAGGAAATTTAATTTCCCTTGAAGAATTAAGTATAGAAAAAAACCGATTAACAAAACTTCCGAAAAACATAGGAAAATTAATTCAACTCGAAGAATTAACTTTGTCTAATAATAATTTAATAGATTTACCAGAAACATTTAGTAATCTTAATTTATTACAACAGTTGTGGATAGATGGAAATAATTTAAATGTACTCCCAGATAACTTTGGGGAATTATCTTCACTCTCAAACTTAGTATTATTTCAAAATAATCTAAAAACTCTTCCCGACTCTTTTGGAAAATTGAAGTCCCTCTCAGAATTAATTTTATATAATAATAATATAACTTCACTTCCAGATACATTCGGCCAATTAAAATCCCTTAATAAATTAATATTGTACCAAAATCAACTAAATTCTTTACCTGAATCTTTTGGTAATCTAATTTCGCTTTCAGAATTAATTTTATATCAAAATAATTTAATTACTATTCCTGAAAGTTTTCAACAGCTAACTTCACTTAAACAACTAAATTTATCGATGAATAAATTGGAATCACTTCCCGAAGTAATAAATAAGCTTACAAAATTATCCAATTTATTAATAAATGATAATCCTTTGCTTAAAATTTCTATTATATTAGAAAATTGGATTGAAGGATTGAAAAAAAATGGTTGTGTTGTTACTCAATAATTTTTTTTTTTCAATTAAAATTCTTTTAAAGATATAGAATGTGATTTTTCAACTAAAATTCGCTCCAAGTTACATTGTAATTAACTCTATAAATGAAATAATCTATTTTAGATAGTAATGAAAAAAAAAAAATTTCTATGGAAGAATATTACAATTAACTATTATGAGAATGGTAAAGGAAAACCATTAGTATTAATTCATGCTTTTCCGTTCAGTGCGAGCATATTTCAACATCAAATCAAATATTTATCGAATTATCATACAATTGCACCTGATCTTCCAGGATTTGGAAAATCACCCCCTTTAGAAAAGGATACACCCTTTACAATGGAAAATATGGCAGATATGATTGCTTCATTATGTGATCATTTAAATTTCGAAAAAATAGCACTTCTTGGAGTTTCAATGGGAGGCTATATATCTCTAGCATTTGCTAACCAATATTCATCTAGACTTTCAGCATTAATTATTTCAAATTCAAAAGCTACTGCAGATACCACTGAAAAAGTAGAAGAACGAAAAATAACTGCAAAAAATGTAGTAATTGAAGGCTCATCAATTTTACTTGGAATGATTCCAAAATTACTAAGCAATTCAACAGTCAAGAATAACCCAACAATAGTATACAACATAAAAAATAAAATTTTAACCACAAATACAAATTCTATCGCTTCCGCACTTCTTGGAATGGCCTCACGTAAAGATATGAATCATATATTAGCAAAGTTAAAAATACCTATTTTGATAATAACAGGGAATGAGGATACGATTATCACCACAGAAGATATTAATTCAATGGCTTCTTTTGCTAAACAAGCAATAATTATAAAAATCAAGAATGGAAGTCATTTAAGTAATATTGATAATCCTGATGAATATAATAAGGCAATTATTGATTTTTTAAATTAAAATTAGAGATTTTAATATTTTCAGATCTAAGTACCTTCAGATAATATTTCTTTAATTTTCTGGAGTATTTGATTTGCTGTAAATGGTTTTGGAAGGAAATTTATATCATTTTTAGTCACTCCTTGAAAAATTTCTTGATTTTCAGTGTATCCTGAGATAAATAAAGTTTTCAGGTTAGGTCTAATTGAACGTAATATTTTTTCCAGTTCTACTCCATCAATATCTGGCATTACTACATCGGAAACAACTAAATCGATATCATTTGGATAATTTTTACAGATATCTATTGCATTTTTTGGATTACTTGCATTAATAGAAAAATAACCTGCAGATGAAAGAATGCTAATTATAAATTTTCTTAGTATTTCTTCATCTTCAACTACTAGTATAGTACTTGAGCCTTTGAGATCATCTCCATTTGAATTCGCAATTTTTTGTGGGTTTTTTGGGATAATATCCACATTAGGAATTATGGCATTAACAATTTTTTCCTGTAAATCTTGTGCTAAAAGTGGCAAGTATATAATAAAATCACTTCCCTGATTTACGACTGAATTGAATTCAATATAACCCTTAAAATTTTGAATAATCCCGTAAACTATAGAAAGCCCTAATCCAGTTCCTTTCCCTTGAGGTTTTGTCGTAAAGAAGGGTTCAAATAAATGAGAAAGTATATCTTCATTCATGCCCGTTCCTGTATCTGAAATACTAAGTTTTACATAAGAATCTTCCTTTAAATGAGAATTCAGATGTGAATTTTTATCAATTGTGATATTTTCTGTAAAAATAGTGATTTTACCTCCTCTAGGCATAGCATCCCTCGCATTTATTGCAAGATTCATGATCACTTGTTCAAACTGATTTGGATCAATTTTAGAATAAGCCTCTTTATCAGGTAGATTTGTAACTAATGTAATATTTTCCCCTATTATTCGTTCCAGTAAGGATTTCATATTTTTTATCAAAAGGTTGAGATCTGTTACTTTTGGTTGAGAGATTTGTTTTCGGCTAAATAATAATAATTTTTGAGTTAGTATTGCAGCCCTCTCCCCAGATTTAAGGATTTCTTCAATATATTCCCTATTATCATCTGATTCAGGCAAATCCATTAACATCACATTACTCAGTCCATTAATAACTGTAAGCAAATTATTAAAATCATGTGCAATACCCCCTGATAGACGTCCAATGGCCTCCATTTTTTGTGAGTGTAATAATTTTTCTTGAGTCTCCTTAAGAATACTAATATCTCTAGAAACGCCGTGATATCCAATTAGCTCTTTTCTTTTGTCAAATATTGGCTCTCCATTAGATTTAAAAATAACAATTTTCCCCGTATTGATATTTCTATTAGTTGTAATTAGTGAATTTATAGATTTTGGATGATTATAAAAATCATCAATCTTTTTTATGGTAATTTCTTCTTGACCTAATGTTAATAAAGCAATTAATGGTTTTCCTATTAATTGTTCAGGCATATATCCCAAGATCTCGTTAAGTTTATTGCTTATAAATTTCAAGTTTCCATTTTTATCGGCCCTCCAAATTAAATCTCCAGTTAATTGAGCCAATCTTCGAAAATCATCTTCACTTTCGCGTAATTGTAATTCAATTTTCTTTCTTTGAATTATTTGCAACTGTGAAAATACTATTCCAAATATTAAAATAAGGAAAATCATCAAAGCTGAAATTACTATTGAACTATATTTTTTAAATATAGAATCTGGTAGATTAATTATTTGGCTACCCTCAGGTAAATCTTTAATATCAATACCATACTTTTTACAAACTTTATAATCAAAAAAATATAGATTTTCAGAAGAAAAATTGATTTGAATATTTGCTACAGGTGTTCCTTCAACAATATATTCTATTACAAGCCGTGCAATTGTTTCACCATGCACTTTACCATCTATAAGTTTCCCGCCAATAATTCCGGTACCTAAATTACAAGAATTTAAGTCATAAATTGGTCTTGAACTGGCATTAGCGAGCTGAATTAATAGAGAAGGATGAGGATAATATGTTGTTTTATCCTTTAAATAGGTTGTAAAAAATGCAAGTTGAGTTTCATCAAGCGTTGATAATCTTAATTTCATTTCGGTTAGAGAATATTCATTGGTTAAATAACTAAATTGAATGTTTGGAAAATTAGGTGCGATGGTTTTAATTTTCTCAAAATGGTTTTGAGAAGAAACAGTATAATTATCTCCGATAATAAATATTTCTTTAGTTTTTGGATGAAGATCTATCATTAAGGTAAGTGTTTCATTATACGAAAAATATTCTCCAACACCAGTAAAATAATTGCGATCCAAAGCTTCAATAATAGTAAAATTATTTACACCACAAAAAAATACAGGTACTTGAATAAAAAGTGAAGGTTGATAATTATATAGGAAATTAAGGGCATTATCATCTACAGATATAATTAGGTCAAAATAATCTTTGGGATATTTATATGCTAAATAATCAGCATAAATATTAGTGAAACTCTCATTATATGACAAATATTTTGTATCCATATATTCAATTTTCATTTGATAATCAGACAATTCTTCATCTAATATTTCTTGAATTCCTTCCATAACGTCATTGGACCAAGGATATAATGTATCGTATGATTGAAGCAATAAAATCTTTATTTCATCATCTTCTTGGGCATTCACTAATGAACCTTCCATAAGAAAGGGAATTAAAAGAACTAATAGAGATATTTTTACCTTTTTAGAAAACCTCTGAGTATGAAATATTGATAATTGAGATTTATATTGTTTCAATTCATTCAACTTTTAATCAATGTCATTTTTATAATTTATAATTACAATAATGTTATTTTCTAGTCATTTTACTAATCTAATATTCTAAACATACTTAATAAAATCAGATTAAATATGGCTATATATATACCGAAATGTGATAACTATGTCGTTTTTGACAAATACAAAAAAATAAAAGTGAGATATAGTAAAATTTCTACATTTCAAGATTTAATTTGTCCAGATTTTACCTACAAATAATAATTCTTATAAAAATTGATAAGCATATAAGATAAATTTAATCGGATCAGAATAAAGATGATTTTGGGAAGAAAAATTGGGTTTCACATTTTTTACAGAATTTTTCAGTTGTTTGATCAGGGCGTTTAATGGTGACACTACAAGATTTGCATACAAATTTACCACAATTTGTACAAATTAATTCAGCATTATTAGAAATATTTCCCTGACAAAGTTCACATCGATATGTTTTTCCAGAATCTAATACCATGTTTCCTAAAGCATTTCGTAATATAATTCGAATTGATCTATCTTTAATTCGGCTTAAATTCTTATTTAATTCTTCATAAGTAAGGTGATCATCGATTTTCTCAAAGTTATCAACAGCATCTAAATATTTAATTAAAAAATTTTGAGCAATATTTAATCTCCCAATTACAATTACAAAGACTAAACGTTGATTATCAAAGTTAATTGGTTTTTCTATCAATAATTTAGCTTCTCTTAAGACCTCAAGATGATGATCTAAAGAAGCTCGATTCCCAATTTTTAAAATATTCATAATACGAGATTTGGTGATAAAAAGATATTTACATAATAATTCATAGATTTGTAACCGTATTGGATTTGATAATGCTTTAAAAATTGGGAGTAATTTTTCCATGATTTCAACATTCCTTAATATTTGAATTAAACATGCATTCCTTTAAATTAAATAAGACATGGTAAGCAAAAAAGATCCTGACTAGAATAAATCATTTTTTATTAAAAAAAAAAACATGTAAAAAAAAATATTTTTCCAATTACATATTGAAAAATTAATTTTTACGTATTGAATTTATTATGCTATTTTATTTTTAATCTTCTAACTCGATAATTTTTTGGAACAGATTACTTTATGTGAAAAAAATGCAGATAATGCATTAAAATAATAAGGTTGAAGTAAATTAATTAAAGTTTAAAAGTGAAATCTAATATGAAAAAATGGCTATTAATAATAATTATCATCTTCTTGATTATAATTATTACTACATTCCTCTGGTTAGGAATTTGTGCGCTTTTATTACGAAAAGAACACATAACTGAAGTAAGCACTTTTGGAGATACTAACACAAAAGGTGAGATATTTGTTGCATACAGACCAGGGTTAACTAATTATCAAAAAGAAACAAATGATCTGATTGTAGAAGAATTGGTGAATAAGAATTGGACGGTGAAAACAACAACAATATCGTCAGGAACACCAATAAATTTGACAGAATTTGAATATATTATAATAATTGCACCTATATATGCAGGAAAAGTTCATCCAAATGTGAAAACGTATTTGAATAGCCTAGACCTAAAGCAAACTCAGGTTTTAGGAATTGCAATTTCTGGAGGGAAGGATCCAAAAAGTATGCAAAACCTAAGAGGGCATATTCAAACGGCTAACGGGAAATTAATTGGAGAACTTCATCTTGGTTTCACGGGAAAGCCAGAAATTGGCGCTGAAGAACATATGATAGATTTTATAAAGGAATATATTAATTAGGTGAAAAAATTGGAAGAACCCATAATAAGAAAACAAAACAAAAGGAATTTTCAAAAATCATATCATTCTCAATTTAAATTCGATGTATTTTTTTTTTTTGCTAATTTTTTGACATTTTCCAGAATTGGATTAATCCCACTGATAATATTTTTCACTTTATTAGAAAATTCTGCATTAGGAATTCTATTTTATATGATAGCTTTAATTACGGATTTTTTAGACGGTAAATTCGCCCGAAAATCAAATAAATATAATAAAAATGGTTTATTTTTTGATGTAACCGCAGATTATTTATTAATGATTAGTTTATGGGCAATGATTATAAGTATTTATGAAATATCATTCTCCATTATAATTCTTACAACACTATATTTTATACAATTTGTTGTTTCTGTAAAAATAGGGAAAATAAAATATGATTTTTTAGGAAAATATTATGGAGCTTGGCATATGGGAGTATTATTTATAGGATTAATTATAAGAACTCAAAATTATTTTTCAATTGCAGTTTCATTAACTATTATATATACATTATTAGCCCTTTTTTCAAGATATGGGAATGTTTTATTTACGAAAAATAATAATTCATTAAAATTCACAATATGTTGATAACTGGATTTATGCAGTAACTATTTTCTAATGAGGGATAGAAAGGGATTAATGAAAAAAAAAAAAACTAATCTCTAAAGTCTAAAAAAAAAAAAAAAAATTTACGTAATTATTTTATATAATCAAATTGGTTTTACTAATTTAGCTTCAAGAGTTTTAAAAAAGTGATAATATGACAGTTTTATACAAAAAAACATTACGGGATATGTGGAAATCAAAATGGTTTTTATTAGGAGTAACTCTGGTGGTAATGTTTGCTTCGATTATTTATTTTGGAATGAATTCGTATGTAGATATGCAACAAGATTCACTTGCCAATGAATATAATAGTCGAAATTTAGCCGATTGTAACCTTCAATTTCAAGATGAGAGTATTTCTGAAGAAAATGCAACAATTCTGCTAAGTCAATATGAAGAAATTGAGTCTTATGAATTAAGAGTAAAAACCCCAATATTGTTAAATTTAACTTCTGCGATTTCAGAATATTGTGTCACCATAGGTTCAGGAATAGGAATTGATAATAATCCAACCCGAGAAAATACAGTTAATTCATTAATATTTGAAAATAATAATACATTTTCATCCGAGAATGAGAATACATCACTCTATATTGAAAAAAAATTTGGAGAAAAAAATGGTCTTAAATTAGGAGATATTATCGAAATTACTATATTCAATCAAATTAAATTATTTACAATTTTAGATTATGTAAGTTCCCCTGAATATTTAATCGTTAGAGATCCTAATCTTAAGTTTAATTTAGGATACAGTAATTATGGAATAGCTTATTTTTCCCAAAATGTTCTTCGTTCCATTACAGGAAAATCGGATATCATTAACGATATAGTATTAAAAAATAATGATGAATACAAACCTAATAGCTCAGCAATTCAAAACATTGCCGAAGAAATAAAAAAGGATATAGAAACATCTCAAAATTTCAATGTAAATATATATTATCGTGAAGATTCTGCAAGTTTCAGAGAAGTGAAAGCAGCATTAGATGCTTTTGATAATACTAAGGTTATGATGCCAGTTTTAATTTATTTAGTGGCAGGGTTTGGAACTTATGTTATTTTAGGAAGATTAATACGAAATCAACGTCAACAAATTGGAATATTAATTTCAATGGGATATAAACGAAATGGTATAATTATGAGTTTCTATTCAATAGTAATTGTGATTGGACTTATTGGTGGGATATTTGGTATTATTGGAGGAAACTTTATGGGTGGGATCATGGGGAAATTCACTTCTGAGAGTATGGGAATTCCAAGATTTGAACCCAGGTTTCAACCTCAATATATCTTTTCAACATTTTTAATACAATTTATTATTCTCACTATTGCGGTTTTATTACCATTGATTAAAATAATGAAAATAAATCCAGCTGAGGCAATTTACAAAGATTCTAACATCCAATTTAAATCTTCAACAGGTATATTTGAAAAAATTAACATAAAAATTAGAGAAAGATCAATTTGGTTAACGATGTCTTTACGAAATTTTTTCAGAAATCGAACAAGATCTATCTCAACAATATTAATGATTTCAATTGGAGTTGGATTATGTATTGGTAATTTAGCATTAATGAGAGCTTTGGGATTAAGTCCATTCCAAGAAGCAAATATTGGACAAGAATGGGATTATCAATTTATGTATAGTGAATTCCAAGATGAAAATCAAATTAGAAATAATTTTTCACAATTAGTAGGAATAGAAAATATCGATTATGTCCAATTTCAATTAGTAGTATCAAATTTAGGACAATATTCAAATGAATCTTTCAGATTATTCGGAATTAATTCAAATTTTTCAGCAATTAATATGGAATATTTAAAGGGAAATAGTTCACAATTAGTGATTTCAGAGGGAATAGCGAATAAATTTAATCTTGAGATTGGAGATCCTTTTGAAATTAGATTTCTCGAAAATTCAACGACTGGTTGGTCAGAAAAATCAGAGTTATTAAATATATCTGGTATATTTGATTCTGTCTTTACAACTACGATTTTTCTTGAAAAGGAACAATTTAATAATGTTTTCGAATCTTCAAATAATAAAGTAAATATGGTATATCTTTCAGTAAATGAAAATTGGGAAGAAAAATCAATTGTCAATCTGGGAAGCATATTGTCTAATCCACATATTCTTGGATATTATAATTTAGAAGAACAAATAGAATCTCAAGACGTATATGTTGATGGTTTAGCACCTGTATATATCATTATCGGAGTTATTGAGTTATTAATAATGGCAGTATTAGTTGGAAACACTATTTCAATTAATACAATTGAAAGAACTCACGAATTAGCAATATTATCATCCATGGGTTTAACGAATAAACAAATTAACAGTACTTTATTTTTAGAAGTAATATTATTTGGATTAATTGGGGCACTTTTAGCAAATCCCATTGGACAATATATGGGCAATATGATGATAAATTCTATAATTAATGCAGGCGATAGAGGGCAATTTGCAATATATGAAGCAGATTATGGAGAAATTTTTTCAATCATTGCAATCGCTCTATTAATAGTAATTTTAATAGAATGGATTGTAAAACGGTATTATAAGAAATTATATTTACCCATTATTTTAAATCAGAGAATAAGTTAGAGGAGAAAAAAAAATGGCATTTGTAGAATTTAATGATGTAAGTAAAATCTATTCACTTGGAGAAGTGAAAACTGTTGGATTAAAAGATTTTTCAATTAAGATAGAAAAATCAGAATTTGTATCAATTGTAGGTCCTTCTGGTTGTGGAAAGACTACCCTTCTAAATTTATTAGGGGGAATTGATGAACCAGATACAGGAAGTATAATTTCAGACGGCATGAACATTACTATTTGCTCTAAAAAGGTGTTAAACAATTATCGAAGAGAGAAAGTATCCTTTATTTTTCAATTTTATAACCTTATACCATCTTTGACGGCACTAGAAAATGTTTTATTAAGTATAAGCTTGAATTCCAAAAGTAAGAATAAAATTGGTGAAGCAAAAGATTGGCTTGCAAAGGTAGGCTTAGCTGACCATGCAGACAAGTTCCCTCATCAATTATCAGGGGGTCAACAACAAAAAGTTTCAATTGCTAGAGCTTTAGCAAAAAATCCATCTATTTTATTGGCAGATGAACCTACTGGGAGTTGTGATTCAACTTCTGCTAAAGAAATCATAAAAATTTTGCATCAATTAAACATAGAAAATGGATTAACAATAATTTTAGTCACTCACAATCCAGCAGTTGCAAATTGTGCAAATCGTTTAATTTATCTGAAAGATGGCCTTTTATTTGGGGAAAAAGCGGTATCCGAAGAAGAAAAAACTTGGATAGAAGCTTAAAACCCTTTTTTTTTTAACATTAAAAAATAATAAAATAAAAAGTGATATAATGTCGGTTCTTTACAAGAAAATGTTTCGAGATATGTGGAAAAGTAAATGGAATCTATTGGGAATTATATTAGTAATTGCATTTTCTACAACAATTTATTATGGATTGAGTTCATCAACAAGTTTACAAAAGAATTATATTGAAAATGAATATCAGACTAAAAACCTCGCACATTGTGAATTAAATTTTGAAAATGAAGGAATTGTTGAAGCTAATGCAAGTCAAATTTTAGAGAAATATGAAGAAATTGAATCTTATGAACTGAGAACTAAAACTCCAATATTGATTAATCTCACTTCAAATATTTCCAACAATTATATCACGATTGGTTTAGCGATAGGATTGGAAAGATATAGTCAAACAATTAACCCCGTAAATACCTTATCCTTAAAAAATAATAATAGTTTCACTGTAGAAAATGAAAATGAATCAATTTATATCGAAAATAATTTTGCTAAGAATAATGGACTTGAAGTGGGAGATTTCGTTCAATTGAATATATATGACCAAATAAGGACTTTTTCAATATTAGATCTCACTGTATCGCCTGAATATTATATAGTACGAGATCCAAACTCCAAATTTAATTTGGGTTATACTAATTACGGAATTGTGTATATTTCTCAAAATGTGCTTCAATCAATTATTGGTACACCAAATATTACCAACAATATCGTTATTAAATTTGAAGCAGAATATGAAAAAGATGATTCAATAATTCATAATCTTGCGATAGAAATCAGGAATGAATTGGAGATCATTAATAACGGGAGTATTGAAATAAATGATCGTATAGATATGCTTAGTTTTAAGGAAGTTGCTTTAGTATTTGAAGGAATTGAAAGTTATCAAACATCTATGCCCATATTAATGTATTTAGTTTCAGCTTTTGGAATTTATGTCATATTAAGTCGACTAATCAGAAATCAGCGTCAACAAATAGGAGTTTTAATTTCAATGGGTGTAAAAAGAAAAAGTATTTTCATGAATTATTATTCAATAATTTTAATTATTGGAATAATTGGAGGCATTTTAGGAAGTATATTGGGTTTTTTTATGGTTCAATTCTTGGGAAGTTTCTATTCAGACAGTTTAGGTATGCCTCCAGTAACCCCAATATTCCAACCTCAATATATGTTATCTTCGTTTGCCATAGAATTTATAATTTTATCAATAGGAATAATTTTACCACTAAAAACAATTTTAAAAATTAATCCAGCAGAGGCAATATACAAGGATCCATCTATACAATATAATAGTTCAAATGGTATATTTGAACGCTTGAATAATAAACTACATAATCATTCAATTTGGCTTACTATGGCCTTCAGGAATTTTTTCCGAAATAGTGCAAGAACAATATCAACAATTTTAATAATTGGAATAGGAGTAGGTTTATGTATAGGGCAAATTGCAGCTATGAGGCTAAGTCCAATAGAGCAATATGATAATTTTTTCAATTGGGATTATAATTTTATAATGGATGGATTTCAGAATGAAAATGATTTTAAAGCAGATTTTAATCCTATAGAGGGTATTGATAGCTATGATTATGTCCAAGCTCAAGAAATTTACTCAAATTTAGGTGAGAATAATAATCAATCTTTTAGATTATTAGGAATTGAATCAAATTTCACAGCTTTTACAATGCATTTTAAAGAAGGTGATAACACAAATTTAGTAATAACAGAAGCAATAGCAAAGCAGTATGACATTGAAGTTGGAGATAATTTTCCTTTGACAATTAGAGATTTTTCAACTTTAGATTCTCAAAAAAAAATCACTTTGGAAGTTTCAGGAATTATTGATTCACTCCCTTATGATAGCATGATCTTCATAAATAAGGAAACATTTGCCTTACATTCTGGAATTTTGAAAAATGAGGTAAATATGATATACATTTCAACAAATGATCAATGGAATGATAAGTCGGCCAATAATCTTAATACAATACTATCCAATCCCCATATAATTGAATATTATAACATCCACGAACAAATTGATATAATTACCAGAATCTCTGGAGGAATGGGGAATACAGGCACTATAGTATCGGTTTTAGAATTAATAGTTATGAGTATTTTAGTTGCAAACACAATGTCCATTAATGCGATAGAAAGAACTAGAGAATTGGCAATTTTATCATCAATGGGGATTAAATCAAAGCAGATAAAGACTGTTATATTTACAGAAGTATTGTTATTTAGCACAATGGGATGTATTTTAGCATTATTTTCCGGACACTTTTTTGGAACTTTATTAATAAATGCCACAATAAATAATGAGACTAACGGAATTTACCAAATTTATCAGGCAGATTATGGTGAAATTGGCACAATACTTCTATTTAGTTTGGCATTAATTTTTTGGATAGGTACACTTATAATTCGCTATTGTAAGAATTTGAAGTTACCTAAGATATTAAATCAAAGATTGGGATAATCGAAAATTTATAAATGCAAATAAAAAGGAAAAATAAAAAGATGCCAGGTTTAACACATATAGGATTAGCATTTATAGCTAAAGTGATATTTCCAAGTATTTCACTTTGGTTATTATTTTTGGCGACAGAGATGATTGATTTAATATTCATATTATTTTTGATATTAGGAATTGAAAGAACTCCAGATCATAAAGATGGAAAGCTTTCAGCATATTCACATGGATTGTTAATGGCAACCATATGGACAATATTATCATCTACAGTTGTTTGGTTGATTAGTAAAGACGGAAATCTATCATTGATTTTTGGAGGGATGATGTTTAGTCATTGGATTTTAGACTATATTGCCTCTCCAATGATCTACACATTTCCAAACGACACAGGAGTCCCAATTTTCTTTCAAAATTCTAAAAAGATAGGATTAGGGATGTGGAAATCAAAAAAAGCAGTCAATATAGGAGAATATGGAATTACCCTCTTTGGAATTGGAATTTATTTGATATCAATATTATAAAATTAAATTCCTAGTCCATTTTTTTATATTCAAAAAAACCTATCTTCTTGTTACAGGTACCCAGAATTCTACACCTAAGCCAGTATCTGATTTCTGTTCATCAAGATATAATTCTAATTCTGGAGCATGAGCATGAGTATATCCTGAATTTGGAAGCCAATCATTTATAACATACTCCTCAATTTCTGCGAGCTTTCCTTTTGAATTATTATCGTTAGTAAATACAGCCCATGAAGCACTAGGAACTTTAAAGGATTCCAATTCAGATATTTTAACTGATTGGTTGCTTTCAACTGCAACATAATAATAAAAGCTTCTATCAGCAGGATCTTTATCTACTCGAAGAATGCCTAAAACCAAGCTATTTGTTATTGGTCCTGGTTGGCTTCCACGAATCCCTTCTAATAATTCCAACGTCCCATCTTCCTGACAATATTCCCAATAATCTGAAAAAGCTTCATTATCAGCATCAGATATAAACATACCTGCACCAATTACAGTAATTTTCATATTTTTTGGTTTTTGTGATGATTAGTAAGAATGAGTGGAACGAAATTAACCAAAAAACCGAACAATTGAAATACCTGCGGGTATGATCTGTTCTATAACATTAACAGGTCCCTCCGGTTCCCTGGCGAATTTTCTATCTTTCTGAGAGTGAAAAAGCAGGTATGGCTTAGCTATTCAACCAGTGCTTCAAAGTCGACAGAAAGCACTTTATCCTCGATAAAATCATACAGGGTGAGGCGGCGCACATCATAAAATGAGGTCCAGTAATTTCGCAGCGCTGTAATGTAACCTCTTTTTGCCACGTCCTTTTCGGAGTCGGCAATGTTTAGATCCGTTACATCAATTCTTCCAATATAAAACCGTTGTTTGGTAACATCATACCGTTTCTGCGCAATGGTATCTGCTTTGGCAGCGATCATTAACTGGTCGTCCTGCAGGTTGAATTGCATAACATTCAGGAATATATTTTGTTCAAAATCGATCTGTGCCTGCTGAACCTGGGTGCGAACCACTTCTTCTTCCGATTGAGCCATCCGGTATCTTCCCCTGCC
>CAYPTZ010000004.1:0-9516 GCA_964413395.1 uncultured archaeon
GGAACTCATATTGAAGAAATATATAAAATATGACTAATATTTTGAAAAATAATTATTGTATCACTCCTCTTAAAATAATAGGTATTTTTTTTTTTTAATTAAAATATCTCCTAGTGTGGAGAAGTAAATAATTGAAAATTATTTAATTGGTTAATTTTGGCGGCTCTGAGGGGGAACGGTTCCATTTAAACACAACTTTTTGTTAATCTAAGAAGAAATATTATTAATCTATAAATAAAGTGATTTAATAAAAAATACAATTTATAATCGTTCTTTTAATGAAAATTCGAATTATATTAATCATAATGTTATACCAGTTAGAAAAATTTAATATAATATAAAATTGAATGATATTTTGATAAATTTTGTCTAATTTTTTAAATTTAAGTATGTAAAAATTACAAGAAATAAAAAAAAAATAATTAACGTGATGTACCAAGAATTTTCAAAGTGTAAAAAAGTATTTATTTTTGGATAACAAGTGTCAAAAAAAATGACAAGTTGCTATAATGACAATCGGACAATCTATCCATTTAGTAATTCCTTGAAGAAACAAATATTGGCTGTATTGTAAAGAAAATGTACTAGTACTTTTCAACACACAAAATTATCATTTTTTTCTGGATTCAGGTTGCTAAAAATTGAACAGGTTGTAATAACAAGCTGCTTAAAATTAAAAAAGGAATTTTACTTATTAGGATCCATACTTTTATATAAATTTTCGAAATCATTTATGAAATCTGTCATGTTATTATAATTTTCGTATAACAAATGAGCTTTAAAAGTTGCTTCAAATTCTTTTGATTTTTTTTTTGGTAAAGAATTGAACCACTTTAAATCATATTTTTCATGATTCCATATGAAAATAAACCTATGATTTCTAATATCTTGGTCTGAATTAAATAAAGAATGCAATTTAAGAATAATTTTAGTATAACATATATTGCAAAAAGGCATTTCGGAATAAAGAAAAATTTTTGAATCTTTATTCTTAGAATTATAATTTAAATCAAATAATGAATGTAAATATTCACCAATTTTTTTAATCACATGAGATTTTACTTTTTTAGATGTATCAAATAACTGATTTTGTGGATCAAATTTTACAAGTTCATTTTGCTCATTTTCTTTTCCAAATACAAAATTTCTATTCTGTTCTCCATCAATATCGAATAAAAAACCATTTATTTCTTCTCCATTTGTTTTTCTAAATAGATTATAAGTACAAAAAACGAGATTTAATTTTAGAAACTTTTTACTATTCCATCCTTCTTTTGCACGTATAGCTTTTGCTATAGTTGCTGTTGTTGGTTTTTGCATAAAATCACTAAATAACTTATTGTAAATTGATTATTAAAGTTTTATACATTTTTTTGAATTATATAATATTTTCCTTCAAAATACTATAGATTTTGTTAATCTCATTCGATATTGTATCATTCCTGTAAAATTAATAATAATTCACACTTAGTTTTTTATAATAGAAATAAATTCATAAAAAAAAAGGTATTAGTCTTTTGACTTTTTATTTATTACATTAATTATTTGAGGTGTAAATTAACTTTAGGTAATTTTCAACTTCAGATTGTGTAAGAATTTTTTCTATCGAAATAGAAGCTTCCATATGAGGAAATCGACGCTGACTATTCCAACTACGATTAAGTTTTAAATTTCCATCATCTTTACTAAGTAAAATACAAGTCTTACCATCAATTTTCGAGATTTCTATTGGTAAAGTTCCACCAGTAATCCAGAGATCCATATTCTTAAAAACTGAATCGGGTAGCCTGTAATTTTCATCTAATGCTTTGGCTTGAAACATAGAAAAATAGCCATTTAATGATTCATTTATTATATTTGGCCCATTTTTCATTTGAGCAATTAATTTTGGATCATTTTTCGTTCCACTTAAGAAACGAGAATCATTATTTTGGATTAAAATATCTTCCAACAAGGTTTGTAACTGAAATCCATTCGCAATTCCACCGAAATTTAGGATATATCCCTTTTTCAATTCAGGATGCAGAACTAATGCTATTTGATCATCTAATACATTTGAAATTTCCCATATATACTCTCCACCTCTAAAATTCATCCATATTTTACTTAAAATAGCCATAAATTTCTTATCTTCTTTTATCTTTTTCCTTCCTTCTTTATATTTGGATAAAATTGCCACAATTGCCATATAACTCATACTTCCAATTTGAAATATCATGGAAATATGTGCAGGATTTTCGATATGATTAAAAACATTTTCAAAGTATGGAATGACAGAGTCATATGCTGGTTTAGGATCAGCACCATTTTCAACAAAAGCCCCAATGGTAACCATGGCAATAAATGAAATTCCTGGTAAAATATTTTCAAATGATTGATTCAAGATAGATACTGATTCATCTAATTCCGATTTAGTTGCATAATTTAATTCACCCATAATCAGTTGTTGAGTTTGCATTATTTCTGGTAAATAAGGGGAATTTTGAATACGAGAACCCGATATTTTCGAGATTTTATCAAATTTTTTTTTTAATAATTTTGTATATTTTATTATTTTTCTTTTTGAACCATTTGCCATAATATTCAAAATTCTTTTGGTTTTTAATTTATTTTAATATTAGCTATATATTTTTTCAATTCTCAATAAATATCACATTCTTATATAGATAGTAGGTGCCTTATTCTACTTCATTTATTCTTTTAAGTAAAATTAAGTTACATAGATTTTTTTATTTTTTAGGTTCGGATTATTAAAAAATTAACAGGTTGTATAACAAGTTGACAACTAACAAGTTGATGAAATGACAACCTGTCAATTGAAATTAAATTGAATATTTTATAGAATTATCAAACAAAAGTTATGTCTTTCCTTTTTTTATATAACAAAATTCACATAATTTATCTCCTTCTGTAATCATACTTGGTCTTGTAAAATTTATCCATTCTTCTGTAGCATTAGCAAAAATTTCATCATATTTACACAAAAGTAGTTGGGATATATGAAAAATCTTGTTAAAATTATTATTTATCAATTCAAAATATATAATATTTGATTTAAATTAGAATAAGAGAGCATAAACTTTACGAATAAATTTGCCGGTGTTGGCGGCTCTGAGGGAGAACCGTTCGATTTATACACAGCTTTGTGTTAAAAAGATAAATTTTGCTGTATGATAAATGATTTTATTAAAATTGTTAATTTACTTCTAGATCTTTTGTTAGAATCAAGTTACAACCTGCTTTAGTAAGACATCTATGAACTTTTTTGATATTTTTTTCAGGATATTTTCCAGAATTACTATGTGCATCAGAAATTAATATAGTTTCATAACCAAGTTCTAACGCTCCTAAAGCTGTACGTTGTATACACAATTGTGATAACAGACCACAAATATAAATTTGCTTGATACTTTTTTCCTGAAGTATTTTATGAAGAGGAGTTTCAAAAAAAGAATTCCCTTTTTTTTTTCCTATGAAAATATCACTAGACATAGGATTCAATCCTTTATGTAATCTCCAACCTAATGAATTCCTTTTAAAAACACCTGAACTTTCATGCTGGATGTATATTATAGGAAACTTATTTTTACGAGCAATTTCTTCCAACTTATTAATATTCTTAATTAAAATTTCTTCTTTATACACAGGATCTTGTCTTTCAAATATCCATCTTTGGACATCTATAATTAATAAGGCTTTTCTTTCCAATTTTAATCACCATTTAAAGCAGATTTTAGATATTATTCTAATTAGTCTAAGATTTTTTTTATTAGTTTTGAAATAAATCGATTGAAAATTTTATAAAAAAACTTAGTTAAATTGTTTTTAAATGTATTTTAGTGTTTTTTTTTATTTTTAGCGGAATTAATCGAATTTTGGCGGCTCTGAGGGGAGTCATTCATTAAGTCCAACATTGTCGGACAAATGATTTGTTAGTGATAATATTTCAGATTGTTATTATTTTCTATTTTACATCCATTAAACGCAAACTTTTATCAATCTCGACTTCGATTTCTGATTTAGATTGCTTAGGAAGGCGAATATTTTCTTTCTGGACATATTCCATCATTTCATAAAGAGACAGGTTAGCCAAACTGGCTGCTTCTTGTAAACTTACCGTTCCTTTTTGATATGATTGGCCCCATTTTTTCATTTCATGTAATTTCATTTGTTCCAATATAAACTTTCGAATTAATGATGATCGATCGAGATGTTCCTCTTGTGCAATTGAATCCAATTTAGTTTTTTCGTCATTCTCCAAACGGATACTTACTTAATTACTCATCTTATACCCTCCTTATTATTCGTTAAAAAAAAAAAAAAAAAAAAACAACTTTTCTTTCTGCGTTGGTCGCATAAATATTTTCGAGTTTGTTCAGTATTTCGATAATTTTATTTTTAGAAATCTGTTTCTTTTGATAAAAACTAAAAAAAAACATCAATTTGAAGTACGTTGACCTCTTGGTTCTTCAACTTTTTAATTGTTCGATTATCAGAACTAATGCAAATTGAACTTGTTTCCTTTGTTATTAAATAGCAACTGGTTTCCCCTGCATCCTTTAATATATGGGGATATTCTTTAATATCAACTGGAATTATTGGAATTCGATTTTCTTCTAGCCAATTTTTTGCTAATTTTGCATCAGAATACCCCATTCTTTATCTCTTGATTCAATACTTCATCAAAAACACTGGTGTCTATTTCTACTTGAGAATTTACTAAGTTGAAAAATTGTTTTGTTAACTGGCGTTTTATCAACTAAATTAGTGTGTTCGCATCAAGGTAATATTTCATTAGAGAGCCACATTAACATATCCTAATAAATTTAATTGTAGACAGTGAATTTTTTTTTTAACAATCGCTGAAATTAGTAAAGAAATAATCAATCACATAAAAAGAGGGAAAAGAAAATTTTCCTTCTACCAAGTTATATTCATTGCTTCCATTTCTTATTATAACCACTAACAATTAGCACATTTCCGAATATATTTGCATTAGGTATATACCTACATTTTTTCGTAAGTAATTATTTTCTTTAAAAAAAATTACGAAAAAATCACACTGATCGAACAAGTCGGATACCCTATTTGAAAAATTAAGTAGGATTTTAGCATTTATCGAATCTTTGAGTAATTAACTTATCTAATTTTTGAAAGACTGCTGTCGCCCGACCTTTAAGAAAAATATTGGTTAATGTCGCAGTATAGTTAGATGAGTTCGTATTAACCTCAATGAATTTGGTGTCGCCCTTTTCTTGTGCAATATAAGGTATCATTGATGCAGGCATTATTTCACCAGTAGTTCCCACAATTATGAAAAGATCAGCCATTTCAGCATGTTTTAAGGATTGCGCATATTCATGGTGAGGAATAGGATCGGTAAAAAATACAAAATCCGGTTTTAATAATCCCCCACAATTTGGACAACTCGGTGGGAGATTGTTTAAAAATTTAAATGCGCCAAATTTATGTTGACAAAGTAGGCAGGTAAGTGTTTGAGCCGTGCCATGAAATTCAATAACATGCTTACTACCCGATTCTTGATGGAGATTATCTATATTTTGAGTAATTATGGTATTAATTATACCTTGATTTTCCCATTTGGCTAAGATTAGATGCGCATCGTTAGGTTTTGCACACCCAAAAAATTCATAGAAGATTTCCTTAATTAATGTCCACGATTTTTTCGGTTTGGCTTTGAAATAGGTAATGTCTAAAAAAACAGGATCATATTTCGTCCATAAACCATTTTCACCGCGGAACGGAGGAATCCCACTTTCTACCGAAATTCCAGCACCAGTAAAAACTACAATATGTTTTGATGAGGTAATCCAATCCACCGCGAGTTGATAATTATCTTTGTTCAATTTTAGATTCATTCTTCGACTTCAATAAAATAAAGAAAAGAATCGTAAAAAAGGTTAATATGGAACCTTATTGTTCTTCCCTAGTAGTGTAAACTGATCTCGAGAGAAACTTTGATAATTTGATTTGATGAATAGATTTGATCCCATGCAGTTAATGGCGGAATGAATTTGAGAAAATTTAAAGGTTCCAAAAGATTACTGATCATATTATCTTTTTATAAATACGTATTCATTTAATTTTAAATAGATAATATATTTTCTTCAGAATTTCGTTAGAGATTTTGAATTCTTTTTTACAAATAATCAAAAAATAGAGGAATAACGAATGCAGTTTCATGCAATAGGAACAATCCGCACCCCATATCTTACAAACGCCCCATATCAACCCGTAAAAGAAGATAAAGGAGAATTTAATATCATTTTAGATAATAAATTTGTTGCGGGATTACAAGGGTTATCTAAATTCCATTATATCTATGTGATTTATTATTTAGATCGGGTTTCCTTGAAATCCCCTGCAATGCTTATAACCCCTCCTTGGGTAGATGGTGTAGAAGTCGGAATTTTCGCATCTAGATCCCCTGACCGCCCAAATCCCATTGGAATAAGTATTGTGGAATTAAAAAGAATCGAACACAATATTCTCTATACTTCTGGCTTGGATGTCTTCGATAAAACACCACTATTAGATATCAAGCCATACATCCAAGATTTAGATGCCAAACAAAAAGCGAATTATGGGTGGTTAGAATTTAATAATCGAGAAGACCGAGAGCATCTACAGTTGCACATTAAAGGTTTACCGCATTGAAATAAGATTCTCTCACTATTTTCCAGGTGAATTAGAAATGTGGTTTCTTGAGATGGGACATAAGAATAGAAAATGGGATGTTAAGGTTGCAATTTATTTAGAAGAAAATCCTGTTCCTAATAATTTGAAAGAATACATGCCGAATTTGATTTATTTTCATATTTAATCCTTCCGTAAACCGCAATTCTTTTTACATACATATATTATTCATTTTAAAATGTTATTCTTTATATTTGTGAGTTGTAAATTTAACCGTCAGTAAATGTGAAAAAAAATTGGGACATAAATAGACAATATTACAAATAATAGGAAGCATTTCAATAGAATTACTGAATTAAATTTAATAACTACCAACTTTTGAGGGAAATCTTCCTCTTTTCCCGGCTTTTTGATTCCATTAGATTTTATTTATTCTTGTTAACCAATGAATCACTGTTTAACAACATCATTCTGAGAAGGACCTAAAATTTCTTTCAGATTTGATAGAAAAATATCATTGTCTTGGGGTGTGCCAATTGAAACTCGGGTATAACCGGGTAACCAATATTGAGAAATATCAGACACCAGAATCCCACGTTTCTCTAACTCTTCTACGATTTCGGGATGTTTAATTTTCATTAATAAAAAATTTGTATCACTCGAAATTACCGAAATCCCAAAATGTTCTAATTCCTGCTTCATACGATTTCTTTCTTGGATGATACGGTTAATATTCGTGTAAATATATTCCGAATCATTCAAAGCTTCTAATGTACTATAGAGCGTAACTTGTGGGAGATACATAAAAAAGGTGGAAAATCCACTCAAAAATATATCACCTGCTATGAGATAGCCAATTCTGACTCCTGCAAGACTAAATGCTTTATCAAGCGTTCTTACTACTGCTAAATTTGGATGGGATTCAACTAAATCTCCATATGTCACTTGTGAGAATTCATAATATGCTTCATCAATCACCAATAAAGCGTTTTGGTGTTCAAGAACGGATGTTACCATTTTATGGTTAAGTAAGATTTTTCCAGTGGGGTTATTGGGATTATCAATGATAATAAGAGAAGGTGTATCCTTAATTTCATTAATAATGAGTGAAGAATCTAATTCAAAATTGGGAGGGTGGAGTTGAATGCGAAGTAATTTTTTAACCCTTTTTTTAGTTTGAGAAGCAATCGGAAAAAAGGAAGGATTTACCATAATTACTTTTCGATTTGCCGAGAATAAATGGATAATTTCACGTACTAACAGGTCGGAACCCGGACTTAAGATAATATGCTTTTTTGGGACATTTGCATAATGCGCAATTCGGTCTTGAAGGACTTCTAAATCTTGAGGGGTTGTATATCGGTTTAACAATGTTAATCCTTTTTGGGCCGCTTCTTTCACTCGAGGTGGAGGTAAATAGGGATTTTCATTCATATTCAGTTTAATTTTTTTCATGATTAAATCACCTTTGGAATATATCATTAGAAACTATTACTTTAGTTCAACATTTAACTTGCATGATCATTTCTTCGTTTTCACCAATGATCACCTTCATGTGACCTGAGAGAATCTGATCTACTTCAAAGTTTCCTGTATCCACTCTTAAGCAATCAAGTTGTCTAATTTTATCAGCAGTTCCAATAATAATAATATTATCTCTTCCAACTTGTTGGAGAATCTTGGGAGTAAATTGTTTGCTCCCCCTCCCAAATATAAAACCATTTCCTCCGATGGGTGTTACAATTATTTTCGTATGATTGTATTTCTTCAATAAAGATAAAATCTGATTTTCATTGATATCGGTCCCTATAAGAGCATCGTTATAAAAAGCATCTACACCAAGAAGTGTTTTAAAAACGTGTAATTCATCGGTAACTGTTTTTAAGGTCGTACCGGGACCAAATAAATAAAGAATATTATCGCGCATGTTAGATACAATAAAGTGCGCAATCTTTTTTTTATTCATTGCGGAAGAAGTTTGCATATTTGAAGCTTCTTTTCCTTTTTGTAAAAAATTCTTGAAATTTGGGACTTTTAGATATCCGTATAATTTGGAAGCTAATTTATTTTCCCGAAATGCTTGTTCATCAATATCAAGCACTTCTTTTTCGGTAAATTCGATTTTATTATCCAAATTGATAGTGTTGACAAATTTATTTAGTATAGCAGAAGCGGTTCGGGCGGAAAATGCAAAAACGGGACTGAAAATTTTCACCCCCGAAGGTACTGCGATCACGGGCTTTTTTAAACCGACAGCATCATAAATATCACGAGCAGTTCCATCGCCGCCGACAAAAATGAGCAAGTCGATTTCTTCTTCCATCATTTGTTTTACGATTCTTATGGTGTCTGCCGCGGAAGTCTGTTTCGGAATTCTACCGATAACTTGAAAGGAAAAATTAAAATCATGTAAATAATATTCACCCATTTCTCCTGGAGGAAGCAGAAACATTATCTGATTTTGTTTTGATATATGAGATAGGAATTCATTTGTACGCTTAGGTGTGACCGGTATTGCACCAAGCTCCAAGGCTTTTTCATATATTTCACCATCAGTACCCTTTAATCCTACGCTTCCACCCATTCCAGCCACAGGATTTACAATTAAGCCAATTTTTATCATGATTTTTAGCAACCTCTCTTTTTTATATAATATTTATGATTCTTTTAATATTAAAGGAATTCCACATTTTGGGCATGTTTTTTGGTAGCAAGGATAACCTCGCTGATGGGGAACTATGTATTCACATTTTGGGCAAATACAAAGATCGTTTGAGATCATTCCCTGTCCACGACCCATACCTTGTCCACGACCCATACCTTGTCCACGACCCATACCTTGTCCACGACCCATACCTT
>CAYPTZ010000004.1:9616-23558 GCA_964413395.1 uncultured archaeon
GTCCACGACCCATGGAGATAGAACCTCCTGATCTTGGATATTGATCGGAAATTTGCCTAATTACAGGCTCGTTTCTTTGTTCTTTTGGTTGGGAACTGCTGTCTTCAAAGATGATGGCATGGAGTGAGCAAGAATTAGCTGCTTGTTTAAGACAAGGTGCATTTTCATCAATTATATGTGCTTTTTTTTCTACGATTTTTATGCCTTCAGGACAAATATTTGCACAGATGCCACAGCCTATACATTGTTCTTGATTTATTGAAACTTTCATACTAAAATTATCCCTCTTCTTTCATGTTTTTCATATTCTTCCATGATTTCATTTATATTTTCTTTAATGATTGTAAGCGCGTTTTTAATAAGCGGTTCACGGGTAATCGTGGGAACAAATTTATTTTTTAAGCGTTGAATGTTCGCCCCCATCATTTTTCCCAGTAATACATTGACTCCCTTCAAAACGGACGATGTTGCCTTCGCCTTATTGGGATCGCCATGTATTCGGGTTTCATCTTCTTTATATTTGCTATTTTCTCTTGTTTCCAAAAGTTCGAGTCGCCCATCTGAATATGACCATATTTGGAAATATTTAGACATTCCAAAATGATCGTCCGGTTTGATTGTTTTTTCATCATCAGTTCCAATTGCAATGATGAGAGATTTCTGAATCACTTTAATTGCGTTTTGGGGACATTTTTCAATACATAAATAACATTCGCTACATTGATCTTTATCGATCACAGCTATTCCTGATGTCAAATAGATTTTAATCGCTCCATTGGAGCATTCATTTTCGCAGATTCCGCATCCAACACATTTATTTTTACTAATACTCAACATTTCTTTTATCTACTATTTTTTTTTAATTCTTCTTGAACTTTTCCTTTCTATCCCAATGGGAGTAATCTTAAAAAAAATTTTGTACTAACCAAGGTGCAAAACATAAATTGCAAGCATAATCGCACAATTCTATAAATTAGATTAACGTAATTATATTTTATTGGGCTGAAAAAAGCAATATATATTCAAATAAAAAAATTGATTTCATTTCTAAAATTATCCTTAAAAATTTATATTACTTTTTTATTCTTAATGGTTATTTTTTTCTCCCACTTCAATTGCCACATCTAACCAATTTTCTGGTGGAACAAACGGACAAGCATAATTATTAGAATATGCACACCAAGGATTATAGGCAACATTAAAATCCACTATCCATTTTCCATCGGAAGTTTGATCCTTATCTGATTCTAAATCTAAATACCGACCTGCACCATATGTTTCTTTACCGCTCGTTTTATCCCGGAAAGGAATAAATAAACGTTGCTCTTCTTGATTACTTTTATATGCATGGAGATTACAATCTTTCCCGTCTACTTTAAATTGAAACTCGCCCCACCGAATTAAACTACGATCTTGATTTTTGGAATCTTGGATATTTAATATTGTTTTATTTTTATTTTCTTTCAACTTTAACTCAAATCGAAATTCATATCGAGGTGGAAAATAATGAAGACCTTTAAATTTTGATAAATCAGAGCTTCGAATTGGTGATTGTGGGTGTCCACTGCCGAAAAATTGATCCTTTTGTTTTCGAGATGTTTCTATATTTGATTTCCAATTTTCAACTTTTTTTTTTGCCATTTTCTAACATCTTTTTTTTAAGATTGTTCAATAGTAATGCCCAACTTTTTTAAATACTTTATTTATAATAAAATTATAGAAATTGATGATTTTTAATTATGAATGATCAATTCATTTTCTTATTCTATTAAAATTGATTTTTTCAAATTCATTCCAATATTAGTGAAAAATTAATATTTTTTCAAAAGTTATCTAAATAATTATTGCGCTCTTGAAGAAATACAAATTACTTATGCTATCTAACGCTTGTATCTCATGCAAGTTCTGGAATATGGGGATTACGTAGTTCATCAGATAAATCCCGCATTCTTACCTACCAAGATCTCCAAGGATTTGGGATAGCCCACATTCACCACGATATACTGAAGTTATAAACTTCAATTGCAAAATATCTTCAACTACTTCTATGCCTAATGCGTGGGTACATGCAACTTATTATGGTGCAAAGTACAATGCAAAACATTTTGGGGGGTCAAAAGTAAATGTGGCATCTATTGGTGTCGATCCATCGAAGTTGGATATTCTTTGGCAAGCCTTAGCAGTTGCAGTTCTTCCATCAACAACCTGTGATTTATTTATGCTTAGGTTTTGGAATATAAATAGATTTAGATTTTTTTTTACAGCAGGAACAATTTTGGTCTGTGCACTATATGATACGCATTTAGACGCAATAGGAAGCAGTAATCCTAGATTAATAGATGACACTGCAACTGAATTAATTAATTTCAAAATATCAACATAATTAAGGGTATTTTAAAATCGAAATTTCTGATTTAATTCTATTTATCTTTTCATTTATCTGCCGCAATGTTTCAGTTATCCAAAATATATTTTTGTCGAAATCAATTTTTTTTATACAATGATCAAAAATGATTAATAGTAATCAATTCGTGATGAAAAAAATCATTTTATCCGATTTTTTGAAATTTTCTTCTAACTCAGAACGTACAATATTAAATGTCAATGGATAATCAAGATTTTTGTCGACAAGCATTCAATTAATTTTGAAAATGGGTAAAAAATAAAGTTTTTAAAATTCACTCAATTATCAATATTTTTTAACTTGGCGGCTCTGAGGGGGAATCGCACCTGCAACTGTGAAGCTAGATGAAAAAAAAAGTTAACATTATTTTAAGGAATGATATCTATTTTTTTATATCGTTTAATAAAAATTTGTGAAACATATTTCTGATTCAATATTAATACAATATTCCATAGTTTGAGTGCAATTGAATGGTTTTTCTAATTAAGAGTAAAAAGTATTACTTTTTTATATTGAACGCGAAACATAGGTTTCATGTGGAAATCGGAATAACATATGGACCCATATGGTAACATAATATAATCACGGATTTGATTCATTAGGCGAGTTTCACTATAGAAGCTTGTGTGAACAAATACGTTGTGAATTGAAAAGACAAAAATAAAATTCAGCCTCAAGACCACAGGATAGAAATTAGCTAGGGTAAATTTCTATCTTTTTTTTATTTCTTACTAATTTCCATAAAAATCAACCTAGTAGTTCTAATTCGGATGTTTTTGATAAATTTAAAGATTAAAACTCGATAATTTATGTCCATTCTCTTTAATACCAAGTGATTCAATCGCTTTAAGCAGCAGTCAGGGCTCTTTTCTCTGTATTTCAAAACATAAACCAACATATGGACCCATATGGGTACCTGATAAAATAACGGATTTGCTTTATTGGGCTTGTTTTGCATTACAAACATGTGTGAAAGAAATGAAAATATTTTAAAAAAAGACATAAATAAAATTCAGTAATTAGACCACACGATAGAAATTAGTTTAGTTAAATTTCTATCTTTTTTTTTTCCTAAATAATCAAATTTCATTCCTGCATTATCAATCGATTTATACGCAACTTTTAAGGAATATTTCTTTAGATTTTCTATTAAGATAGTCTTTAATTTATAGAAACTTATTTGGTTTTGTTGCCGATATTTAGTAAAGTTAGAAATTAATCTTCAATAAAAATCCCACTTAATGCTGCTGAATAATAGGATACATAAATTAAAAAATCCTCATAGTTTGTAAAGTGAAGAATTATTTCTTTATCGGGAATAACACTTATAGCAACAGTATTTGGTAAAATTGCCCGCATTTCCCGTTCTTCTTGAATAAGCATCGGATCTATAGGTCCAAGTTGAGGAGTATGCCTGAGTTCAATTCCATTAGTAGGAAAACGTGATTTATCCAGAATACCCGATAAAATAAGCTCAGGAGTGATTTTTTCTTTATGTAATTCGGTAAATTTGATGATTTCATCTAATGTAAAAATTTTGGACATTTCTTGATAGTCATCAAAGCTACCATAAATTAATAGTATTCCATCTTTAATAGGTTCGAGATAAAATGAATAATCTTGCATTAAATGATTTGCATATTCATAATAAGTTTGAAAATTTCTAAATAAATCTGGAAAATCAGATGAAATCTTTAAAGTTACCTCTTTATTTTTCACACAATCCCTAAATTAGTTATTATTTGTGTGAATTAATATGTGGTGTTTTGGAAAATTTCGACTTTTTAAATCTTAGATTTTCATTATTTATTATCATGAAAATTATAGAACTTAGTTATAATGCGTATATTCCAATAACTTTTACTTATATTCGCTATCGAGAAATTATTGCATTATCTATATCAAAAAATAATAAAAATGATATCAATTATACTAAAGAATCGCAATCGATAAATTCCGTTCTTTCACCATTTATATATTCTCAACTTCGAAGTGATATTAAAAATCCATGAGTCTTCCCAACTATATAAACCAAGTCTGGATCATGACCGGATCAGGCATTCCTTTAATACATTCGACACAAAAAACAGATATAAATCATGAATTATTCGCAGGATTTGTATCTGCAATAACAAATTTTGCGGTAGATATTTTTATTGAAAAATGTTCGTGTATCAAATTAGCTTCTTCAAAATTGACATTACTATTTAATAACTACCCAGATCTCATATTTATTTGCCATTCATCAAAAAATATTCATGGAAACCGAATCAAAGCATACTTAAATAAAATTCGAGATTCTTTCTTAGAAATTCACTATGAAGATCTTATCAATTTCACAGGAAAAGTTGATGTTTTTAGAAATTCACCTATATTGCTGGATTTAATTGCATAATTTTTAAATAACAGTTAATCATAAGTAAAAACTATGACAATAATACTGGGAATTAAAATTTTAAACCGAGATGCTAACACAATAGAAGTACAGAAAATTTTAACTGAGGAAGGATGTAATATTAAAACTCGTTTAGGATTGCATGATGTAGATGAAAATAGTTGTTCTCCTGCAGGAGTAATAATACTCCAGATTTTTGGAGAGGTAGAAGCAGCAGAGTGCATAAAAAATAAATTGGATATCTTAACAGGTGTAAGTTCAAAGATAATGGTTTTAGATTAGAACTTCTCATTTTAATACAAACCATATTTTAAATCAGACTAAGTCGAATATAGTAATTGCAATGGAAAAATAAAAAATTAATTTGAGATTCTTACCTTTTTGATATCTATCCTTTCCTGAATTTTCTCCTTCAAAAATCTCCAAGATCTTTTAATCCCCATTTCAATGAGCCATAATCCGATACTTAGAATAAAAATGGTTGTAAATTCAATAAATGTCAGAAAAAATTTAGAACCAGCATATCCAGAAGATGATGGATGCAGAATTAACAAATGATCCATAAAGAAAGCATGTGGATTTGGAGAAATTAGGAAATAAAAAACAATATTGACTAATAAAATAAATAAGATAAAACGAAGGAAAGTTTTTTTGAAATAGTCTATAAAATATAATTCTTTCATAGTGTGGATATCTTTTTTTAAAACGGAATTGGTAAAATTAAATCCCATAATAATTACAAATAATTGAACGCATTGAACAAACCACCAGAGAATATATTCATATTCTAAAGATAAATTTTCACTATTCATCCACATTGAATGAATTGCAATAACACAAAAAATCGCAATTGATTTCATTACATCAATTTGGAAAAAATAGGTTGGAGTAGTATTTGGTGAATTAGAAGTAATTGGTATAATATCATCAATATCAGTGATTTCATTTGAAATTGTTGTAGATTTTTCAGTTTGCATAATTTATGATCCATTTTAATTTGTATTAACAGGAATATCTATTAAGATAAGCGGTTAAATCCTTATGAAATAGTCTGATTAATACAATTTAAATAGATATGGTATGATTTTTACCAGAGAGATGAAAATTTTTTATTCAAATCAAATTTTATTTATCATCTATATATCATAAAAAATGGTATATGATGAATATTTAGTAGTCTATATGGTATTTTATCAAAATTTAATTTGAATAAATAATTGTTATAAAAAAAATAGAAGGAATTCAAGAATTTAGAATTCTTAATAATTACCCAGAGGAATTAAATGATGACAGATTATGGATATTTTTTAGAAAATGAAAAAGAATATATCATTACAAGGCCCGATACACCACGACCATGGATTAATTACTTAAATAATGGGCAATATTGTGCATTGATTTCAAATACAGCAGGAGGATTAAGTTTCTATATTGATCCTAGAGATATTAGAATTTTGAGGCATAGATATAACACAATTCCTACCGATAGGCCAGGAAGATATTTTTATATTAGAAATAAATCCAATTCAGAATATTGGTCACCTACATGGCAACCAGTTATGAAAGATCTAGATAAATATGAATGTAAACATGGTTTAGGATACTCCGCTATTTCATCAACTAAAAATGATATTGAAATCAATCTCAAATATTTTGTTCCAATGAATGATGACGTAGAAATTTGGGCAATATCTATTAGAAATACCAGTTCTATCTCAAAAGAATTAAATATTTTTACTTATGCAGAATTTTGTCTTTGGAATGCTGTTCAAGATCAAAATGATTTACAATTTATACAAAATGTTGCAAGAGCGAATTTTGAAGAAGAATTACAAGCAATTATACACAGACCACTGAAATTAAAAGAAGGTGGCGTGTTTTTCTCAGTTAATGCAAAATTGGATAATTATGATTGTGACCGTGAATCATTTATTGGAAATTATCGTTCTGAAGAAAATCCAATTAATGTAGAAAAAGGAGAATGCACGAATTCCGAAGCTAGAGGGGGAAATCCAATTGCAGCTACAAATATTTCATTGAAATTGGCCCCTAATGAATCTAAAGAATTGGTTTATGTATTAGGAATCAGTCGAGAAGATAAAACAATTAAAACTTTAATTCAAAAATACCAAAATCAATCAGTTGTAGAAGCAGAATTAGAAAAAATAAAAACAAATTGGGATGATTACCTCTCGAAATTTAAGATTACATCCCCAGACACAAATTTTAACCAAATAATCAATGTATGGAATCCTTATCAATGCAAAATGACATTTGATTGGGCAAGATATGTATCATATTATGAAACAGGAATAGGACGAGGGATTGGTTTTCGTGATTGTTGTCAAGATACTTTATCTGTGTGCCATACACTACCTGAAAGAGTAAAAAAAAGATTATCTGAAATGATCAATCAACAATTTGAAGATGGAAAAGTATATCATACTTATTTTCCACTCACGGGAGAGGGATTATTCCCAGAATATGCCAATCCTCTTATGAAATTCTTTGGAGATGATCATTTATGGATGATATTTGCTATGAATAACTATCTTAAAGAAACAGGTGATTACGCATTCTTGGATGAAGAAATTGAATTTGTTGAAAAATCTAAAGCAAAAGTCTATGAACATCTGAAAAGAGTTGTAAATTTCACAAAAAATAATATGGGACCACATGGTTTCCCATTAATTGGAACTGCAGATTGGAATGATTGTTTACAACTCCACGGTCCTAACATGCAAGCTGAAAGTGTAATGGTAGCTATGCAATATCACTTAGCTTTATTAGAAATAGCAGAGATTGCAGAAATATATAATAATACCGAAGATGCAAAGAAATACATCGAAGAAGCTAATAAATATAGAGATCATATTAATAATAATGCATGGGATGGAAAATGGTATCTACGCGGATTTGATGATGAAGGAAGACCTGTAGGAACCAATACTACCGAAGAAGGAAAAATATTTTTAAATACTCAATCTTGGGCAGTGATTAGTAAAGTAGCAACCACTGAGAGAGCCATTACTTGTATGAATTCTGTTAATGAATTACTATATACAAAATATGGAATTAAACTATTGACTCCCCCATATACTAAACCTACAGAAGGAATTGGAGGATTAACAGATTTCCCACCAGGTTTGAAAGAAAATGGAGCAATATTTTGTCACACCAACCCATGGGCAGAAATAGCAGAATGCATTAATGGAAATGGCGATAGGGCATTTAAATACTATAATACTATCGCTCCTTCAACTAAAAATAAAATTGCTGATATTCATAAAACAGAACCATATGTCTATGCACAAATGATTACCGGTATAGATCACCCAAAATTTGGAGCAGCAAAAAATTCTTGGTTAACAGGTACTGCATCTTGGACATTACGGGCAGCAACAAATTGGATTGTAGGAATTCGGCCAGAACATAACGGATTAAAAATCGATCCATGTATACCAAAAGAATGGTCAGAATTAAAAGCCACAAGAATTTATCGAAATTCTACTTATGAAATTGTTGTTCATAACCCTAATCATATATCAAAAGGTATTAAAGAATTTAAAGTAGACAATGTTGTAATTGACGGTAATATCGTACCAATTTTCACTGATGGTAAATCTCATCAAGTTGAAATTGTTATGGGATAGTATAAGATGGCCAAATCAACGAAAAAACAAATATTGGGACAAAATTGGATTTTAAAAAATATTGAGAGATCTATCGAAATCCCTTGTAATGTACCTTGCTCTGTGTTTGAAATTTTACAAAAAGCAAAAAAAATTGAAGATCCATTTTATGGTCTTAATGAATTGAAAAATAATTGGATTTTTGAATCAGACTGGATTTTTGAAAATAAGTTTTCTTTAGATGATAATCTCCTCCAGATGAAAAATATTTTTTTAATATTTCATGGTATTGACACTTTATCTGACATAAAATTAAATAGTGTTCCAATTGCGACGACAGATAATATGCATAAAATATATCAAATTGATATCAAAGAAATAGTAAAAAAAGGGGAAAATTTAATACATTTGACTATTTTCAGCCCGACTAAAAAAACAAACACATTAATCGAAGAAACAGGAGATTTATTAAGTTCGGGGAGTTGTAGTATTGCCGGAGGTCCGTATATTAGAAAAGCCCAATATTCATATGGTTGGGATTGGGGGCCTAAACTTCCAGATATGGGAATATGGAGAAATGTTGAAATATCAGCATGGAACGATTATCAATTTGATTCAATATATATCGAACAAAATTTCACCTATAATAATTTAAATGTCGATAATGTTTCTCTAAAATTTAATTATAATATAGAATCAAATGACTCAAATCAAGGAATTTTAGATAAGGAAGTTCAAATTGATATTTCTTCACCAGATGGGTTCAATGTAACAAAAAAGATTAAATTAAGTTCATTAATTTCGAATATCCAAATTAATATTGATAATCCCAAGTTATGGTGGACCAATGATTTAGGAGAATCATTTTTATATAGATATACTTTAAATCTTATTGATAGTTCAACCAAGGATGTAATAGATTCAATAACAGGCAATTTAGGCATTAGAGATTTAAAATTAATTAGAAAAGCAGATAAATGGGGTGAGACATTTTATTTTGAACTTAATAAGATCCCTGTGTTTGCTAAAGGGGCAAATTGGATTCCAGTAGATAGCTTTATTCCTCAAGGACGTAAGAAAGGATTATATGATATGAATTTAATTGCAGCTGTAAACGCAAATATGAATTGTATCAGAATTTGGGGGGGTGGAATTTATGAAGATACATATTTTTATGAAAAATGTGATGAATTAGGAATACTAATCTGGCAAGATTTTCCATTTGCCTGTGGAATTTATCCATATACGGAAGCATTTAAAAAAAATGTAAAGGAAGAAGCAATTCAAAATATAAAAAGGATTAGAAATCATCCAAGCTTAGCTTTATGGTGTGGAAATAATGAAATTGAAATGTCGTGGCAAAGCATTGTAATCAGAGATAAGATAAATGAGGAAGAAACACGTAGAAAATATGAACAAGGATATATTGATATATTTGACAACCTAATTCCTAATCTAATCGAAAAATATGATCCTCAACGTTCTTATCATTCGACATCTCCAGGAAATGGTACAACCCATCATGCAGAAATAGGTAAGTTTATGGTAAATTCAAGTATAGTAAATGATCCAAATGAAGGAGATTCACATTTCTGGAAAGTATGGCATGAAAATGCACCTTTCTCAGAATATAGAGAGTTTCCCTCTCGATTTATGTCAGAGTATGGTTTTGAATCATTTCCGGCTATTCGAACAATTGATTCTTTTTGTCCTCCTGAAGATAGGGACATATATTCAAAAGTAATGGAAAATCATCAAAAAAATATGGCCGGTAATCGATTAATCACAAATTATATGAAAAGAAGATTCAATATTCCACGAGATTTTGAAAAACAAATCATTCTATCACAATTAACACAAGCAGAAGCACTTGAATATGGAATTGAGTTTTGGAGACAAAATCGGAATGATTTTCATTGTATGGGTTCAATTATATGGCAATTAAATGATTGTTGGCCTGTTGCAAGTTGGGCAAGTATTGATTATTTTGGAAGATGGAAAGCAGCTCATTATTTTATTAAGAGATCTTATGAACCATTTATTGCAAGTATTCGTGAAGATAAAAAATCAGTCCAAATATGGACAACAAATGATTATCGAACAAAGATGATAGGTGTATTAAATACTAAAATTCTGAACTCTAAAGGAAACATTCTTTATGAAAAAAATTTAACTGTCGAGGTTCCTTCCTGCACATCTAAGTTAAATGAAGAAATAGAACTTGAGGATATTCTTGAAAATATTAAAGATTTAACTGATAAAGTAATTTTTTTCTCATTGAAGTATCAGAATAAAAAGAAGGAGGAAATAAACGCATTTGGATTTAGATTATTCGATGCTCCTAAAAAATTTCCTTTAGAAAACCCTCATTTATCGTTTAAAGTTTTAGATCATATTCTCAGTAAAGGAGAAAATGAATTATATTATCAGATACAGATAGAAATTAACTCTAAATCTATTGGCTTATATGTATTTGTTGATATGAAAGAATATGATTTTACTGCTTCAGATAATTATTTCGGGATATTACAAAATCAAGCTAGAAAAATCACATTGAAAGTAACTATTTCTGACGTTAAAACCAAATTTGAGTCAATAATTTCAGATATTTGCATAAAATCACTCTATGATTTAATTGATCGATAGAACATCTCTAGTATTTATTTATTTTTTATCTTTTTTACTCCGTTCTAACAGATTTATAATATATCTTCAAGATAGTTACCCAATTTATTTATAAATATATTTAAATTGTATATTATTGGTGGAACCTTAAGGATGAAATCTAATGTGAAATTATTAATTTTTTCAATATTTGTGTTTGGGTTATTAAGTACATTTCAGGAAGTGAATACACAATCTGTTTCAAGTGCATTAGAACCAAGCGAAGATCTAAAGGATTTAATTATAACCCAAAATTCAATTACAACCAATTGTACAATTTTATTTCAGGATAATAATTTACAACCACCTTCATTTGGAACATCCAGTGTAGATTCCCAATGGGGCTTAAATGCAATACCGAATATTTCAGGCGCTCTATTCCCTCTCACAAATTTAGTGGATTTTCAACGAAAAACTGAAAAAATTCATAAAATTAAGAACAGTTCTGTGTCCTTTAGGAATAAAATCCATTCACTAATAACAGAATTTCCAGGTATTCATTACAATGATATATGCAAAAATTTTAAGAGTAAAAACGGGGTCACCCAATATCACTTATTAAAATTAGAGAAAGATAATTACATTAAAAGTTATATTGATGGAGGATTTCATAGATATTTCCCCAATACAATAGAATTTTCGAATTCAATGACTTTAAAAGTATTATCTGCAATGAATAGAGATTCTTCATATTCAATTTTAGCATATTTATGTTTATATGATGAACCATTAACGAATTATGAACTTTCCAAATTAAGAGATTCTTCAATACAATCTGTATCAGCCAATTGTAAACAATTAACTCAAAATCAGATTATAATCAAAACAAAAATTAATCGAAAAAACTATTATTCAATTTCTGATGAGATTAAATCTTTAGTATTTGATTTAATGCCTTACATTGCTCCAAAATACTAATTTCTTCTTATTTTTTCTTAAATAATTGATTTTTCTGAATTATTATTCGTATGTATCGACACTTTCATAGATATTAATTATATTCTAAAATGTCAAAAAAGTTATAAAAAATAGTTAAAATATTTTTTAACTAATTTTACTAATAAATATATAGAATGTCATTATCATCGCAAGTTGCTGATTTCTTTTCTGTATTAGGAGATCGAAATCGAATTCGAATTTTAGGACTTTTACATCAAAAATCTCTAACTGCTAATGAAATTAGTTCAAAATTAGGAGGAATAACATTACCCGCTTTATCATATCAACTAAAAAAACTTGAAGATCATCATTTCATTAAACATCAAAAAGATCTTCAAGATGGGAGGAAAAAATATTTCACCATTGCTGACAATCATATTTCTCATATTCTTAATGATGCAATATCCCATATACAAGGAGGCGAAAATTGCGAAGATAGTTTAAATTGTGAAGAAAATGTTGAAAAAATGATTACCCAGGTGATATAATGAATCTAGCAAACAATGATAATCTCGTACTCAAATTGCCCCATAATGACCATGAACATGATCATGAAAATGATCCTTATAATGCTAGTAATGCATGTGATGATGAAGGTTTTTGCAGCTGCTCTAGTAGTTGCTCATGCAGTAATATTTCTCTTGAAATCCCAGAACCTAAGACATATGATTGGAAGCAAAAACTCACACCCTTTTCCCTTTCTTTGATAATTGCGCTGATTGCAGCAATAATTAGCATCAAATATTCTTCAAAATATGCAACAACAGGTGTAATTTTGCTGTACATATTTAGTTATTTGATTGCCAGTAATAAGATTCTCCTAAAAGTATTGAAAAATCTAAAGTTCAAATTAGTATTTGATGAAAACTTTTTGATGAGCATTGCAAGTTTAGGTGCCATAATCTTAGGAAATTTCCAAGAAGCTATTGCAGTAATGCTATTTTACCAAATGGGAACAATTATTGAAGAATTTGGAGTATTTAAATCTAAAAAATCAATAACTGCTTTACTAGAAAATCAACCAAGTATAGCTCATGTTAAAATGGCAGATAAGTTTACAGATATTAATCCTAAAGATGTTAAAATTGGAGAAATTATTATTATCAAATCAGGTGAGAAAGTTCCTCTAGATGGAGTTTTATTGTCTGAAAAATCAAGGTTTGATACCTCAATGTTAACTGGAGAATCAATCCCTAAAACTATCCATAAAGGAGAGGAAGTATTATCAGGGATGATCAATCAGAATGAATTAATTGAAATTGAAGTGTCCAAATTATATAATAATTCAGCAATATCTAGAATTTTAGATTTAGTCCAACATACTGAATCAAATAAATCAGAAACAGAGAAATTTACAAAAAAATTCGCCAAATATTATACACCTTCTGTTGTTTTCGCGGCAATTTTAATTGCACTTATTCCTCCTATCTTAGCAAATCAAAATTTTGGAATTTGGAGCTATAGAGCTTTAGTATTTTTAGTCATTTCTTGTCCTTGTGCCTTAGTAATATCAGTACCCTTGTCATATTTTGGAGGTATTGGAAATGCATCAAAACAAGGCATATTAATAAAAGGTACTCAACATCTTGAAACCTTATCAGAACTAGATACAATTGTTTTTGATAAAACAGGGACAATAACTAAGGGAAATTTCAAAGTAACTAAAATTGTACCTTTAAATGGATTTAACAAACAGCAATTATTCAATATTCTCGCACAAACAGAAATTTATTCAAGTCATCCAATAGCTAGTGCAATTACAAAATCACATAAACAATCCAAGTTAAGTTCAGATTCTAAATTTGAGATAAATAATTTTAAAGAATTAACTGCCTTAGGTATTTTTGCACTAATTAATAATCAAGAATTTATTGCAGGTAATGACAAGATTTTACATAAATTTCAAGT
>CAYPTZ010000005.1:0-6350 GCA_964413395.1 uncultured archaeon
GAAGAAAATCAAGCTAAAAATATCGCCGAATCTATCCCTTATCTGCCAAGAATGAAACCAAATAAGACGGGTAATCTTAATATTCTCCGTACTTTTGGAATTGGGATTGCATTTCTTACAAGTTCAGCTTTTTGGGGATATTATAATTTTATCATGCCACCAATATTAAAGCGATTTTTAATAGAAGATTTTGGAATGATAACTGGAGTTAACACGATAGTCGGTATAATAATGGCTTTAGATAACTTAATTGCGATTTTCTTATTACCCATTTTTGGGGTTTTATCTGATAAGACGAAATCTAAATATGGTAAAAGAACACCCTTTATTATAATTGGTTGTATATTGAGTTTAATTCTTTTTTCAATCATTGGAATAATTTCTTTTTTAAGTGAAGCAGCAGCATTTATTGCTTTATTCGCTGTCATTTTGTTTTTCAACTTATCAATGGCATTTTATCGAACAGCAAGTGTAAGTCTGATGCCAGATTTGACAGAATCTAGTAAAAGATCTACTGCCAATTCTATCATAAATTTAATGGGAGGGTTTGGTATGATATTGGCATTGGTTACACACAGTATTTCATCTCTTTTTTTTAATAATGGTTCTGAATATGGCGAAAATTTGACACGTGGAGTTACTTTTTTTATTATATCTGCTTTAGTAGGGATCTTTTTAATCATATTTTTATTTTCTATAAAGGAAACTCCAACAGGAACCAAATTTTTAGAAATTGGGGAGAAATCCATAGAAATTGATCCCATAACATTTGAATACGTAGGAGAAAAAAAAACTGAAAAAAAAACCCCAATAATGCATAGCTTAAAAGTTGTATTTTTTGAAAAGGAAAAAAGTGCATTAGTGATGTTACTTGTAATATTCGTTTGGTTTTTTGGATTTACTGCAATAGAAACATTTTATTCAACATATGCTATCTATTATCTTGGTTGGTCTGAAGTACAGGCTTCCCAGACATTTCTAGTAGTCCCAATTTCTATGATATCATCTGCTTATTTTTCAGGTTTGATAGCAGAAAAAATAGGGAGAAAAAAAACAATACTATCAGGATTAGTTTTTCTCTCAATAATATTATTTTTAACTATTTTCATTTCTTCTGACATGGAATTAAATTTACTTGGTTTAATAGTAATAATTTCCGTAAAGACACAATTTATTTTGTCATTTGCTTTAATTGGGATAGCTTATGGTTTAATAAATATCAATACAATTGTAATGATATGGGAAATGGCTCCCAAAGATAAAATTGGCGCATATACAGGAGTGTATTATTTTTTTGCCCAAATGGCATCAGTATTAGGGCCAATTTTTATTGGATTCTGTTTTGATCTTTACAAATTAATAACTGGCGTTCAAGAAGGAGAGCAATACATAATACTTTTTCCTTATGTTATATTTTGCGAGATAATTGCAATATTGTTATTGTTAAAAGTTAAAAAAGGAGAATCTGAAAAATTTTTATCAGAAAAAAAATAAATCTAATTGCTTGATAATGAAAAATCTCTTGGTGTTTAATTTTTTTAAAGGAAATATTAAAAAATCAAATTTTAAATTGACAAATTATGAATCTATTTAATAAAGCAAAAATTACCTTAGAAAATCTTAAAGCTGATGGATGGCTAATAAGCTGCGTCGAAGGTAACGATATAAATTCTCAATTTCTCCTAAATATTCAAGTTCATATTAGACATTACATCTTTATTTCAAAAGATGGAAATCATTTAATTATAACATGTCCTATGGAAAGACCTATGGTTCAAAAAGCCTTAAAAAGACTTAATATTGATGCAGAAGTTACCACTTATAATAGTTACAGGGAAATTCCTGAAATATTGGCAAAATTAATTGACAATAAAACCATTGCATTAAATTTTGGAGAAAATTTATTCACTTCTTCCAGTACTGAATATGCAGAATTTATAACTGCAGGGGAAATAGCTGAATTAAAAAAAATTGCTCCTAATACAAATTTTATTTCTTCTGCTCCCATTATTTTTGAGTTGAGATCTATTAAAACTCAAGATGACATTAACGATATTTCTGAAGCTATAAAAATTAATTTAGAAATACTTGAAGATATCCCAAACTGGGTTAAAATCGGTATGACAGAAAATGAAGTAAAAAAAAAACTTGAGAGCAAATATTTAGAATTTGGAGAACTATCTTTTCCGGCAATCGTAGGAAATAATGAAAATTCTGCTGACCCTCATCATAATGGTTCCAATAAAAAGATTGAGAAAGGTGTATTGCTGATTGATTCTGGTATGAAACCCAATCGGATGTGTACTGATATCACTTGGACATATTGGATAGGTGGTAACCCAACAGAAGATTTTTTGAATGTTTACCATACACTTTATGAGGCTAAGCAATACTCATATCAATTTATCAAAGCAGATAATCCCGCAAATATGACTGCAATAGAATTAAGGGAATATATCAAGAAAAAAGGATATGATCATGAAAAATATTTTATACACAGCTTAGGACATCCAATAGGATATGTTGTTCATGATATAGGTGTAGGTTTTAGTTCAAAATCATCTGATGATTTATTATTAAAAGAAGGCATGATTATATCTCATGAACCCGGATTGTATTGGCAAGATAAATGGGGAGTAAGATTAGAAGATGATATACTTGTAGAAAAAAATAAAGCCAAAATTTTAACATATTGCCCTAAAGATCCAATGTTAATATAATTTTTTTTTTAAAAAATATATTAGATATTAATAAACTCTTAATTATTTAATAAATAATTTTATTTATGGTATCTGACCTCAGGCAATTTCAATTAAAAACTAAACCCGATGATCTTATTGATATCACTGAATATATTCATAATCTTGCCCAGGATTCTGAAATAAAAAATGGGATTGTCAATATCTCATGCCCTGGTAGCACTGCAGGTATTTCTTGTATAGAATATGAACCAGGGTTGATCAAAAAGGATATTCCAGAAATGTTACAAAAATTAATGCCTGAAGGACCAGATTATGCTCATCATCAAACTTGGCATGATCATAATGGACATTCGCATTTGAGAAGTTTTCTTATTAAGCCCAATTATACAGCTCCCATCATTGATGGAAAGGTACTATTAGGTACTTGGCAACAAATAGTATTTTGCGAATTCGATGAAAAACCACGAAACAGGACAATTTATTGTCAATTTGTCGGCTAAATCTAAAATAAGTATATAGAATATAAAATTGATTAAAATGAATAAAATTGGATTAGTTCTTGAAGGAGGCGGACAAAGAGTACTTCATAGTATTGGAATCCTTGACTATTTTCTTGAAAAAGAAATGGTAATTCCTTATGTCATTGGTGTTTCTGCTGGTGCCTCTATTGCATTATCTTATATATCTAACCAAATAGGAAGGAATAAAAAGGTGCATTTAGAATTTGCACAGGATAAAAGATATTTAAGTATATCTAATTTGATTTTCAAAGGAAGTATTTTTGGAATGGACTTTATTTTTAATAAAATTCCTAATGAATTAGTTCCATTTGATTACGATTCATATTTCACTTCTCCAATTGAACAAGTTATTGGGGTAACAAATTGTTTTAATGGCGAATCCGAATATTTTTATAAATCTGAAAATGTATCTCCAAAAAAAATTATGGATATTATCATTGCTTCTTGTAGTATTCCATATTTTAGTAAAAGAAAATTCTTAGATGGAATTAATATTCCTTATGTTGATGGTGGATTATCAGATCCTCTTCCTATTAGTAAAGCAATTGAAGATGGATGTAAAAAAAATGTGATTATTCTCACCCGAAATATGGGGTATCGAAAACCTGCATTTAAAAAATATAAGTATATCAAATTATTCTTTAGATCCTATAGAAAATATGCGAAAATTGAAAAGAGAATTAATGATCGACATGAAGCTTATAATAAATCTTTAGAAATAATTGAAAAATTAGAAAAAGAAGGGAGCGCTTTCGTGTTACGTCCTCAAACTCCTGTAAAAGTTAGTAAAAAAACTAAAGATGTTGAATTACTAACTGATTTCTATTTTGAAGGCTATAATTATGCAAAAGAAATTTATCCTGAATTACTAAAATGGATTGAATTGGAATAGATTAATATAAATGAAATTTATTAGCCAAATTTAATCATAATTCCAATTTTCTTTTTTTTTTATATATTAGGCACATAATCAACGACTGCGCGTTTGATAGAAATATTTTTAACAAATTCTCTTACTTTCTCATGTTCAGGATGATGTTGATAAAGATTTAGATCTTTTTCATCCTGAAAACTTGTATAAAGTGATATATCATAAGCTGCAGAGCTATCATTGAAATTCAATCCAATTTCAAGTTCTTGAATTTCTTCAATTTTTTCTTTAAGATTTTCCAATCTCATTTTCAATTCATTTTTTAGTTGTTCTTTATTTAACTTCTCATAATTTTCTTTTAATATCCAAAATACTATATGTTTTATCATATTCATCACTAATTATTATCAATAGGTATGAATATGATTAAAAATTATTTTAATACTTTAATGATATTTAGCTCACTAATATTTTTCTTAGATTATTTGTCGAAATTAATCGGTGCGAATAAGAAATTGGGCGATATTATTAATGTTTTATGCAATACGTTTAAATATGTGTTTAGTAATATGATATATTATGAATTTTCGCCAAGAACACCTTTTTTACGAAAAGCCATCAGATGATTTTTGGAATCTATATGATCAATTTGATGCTCCTTTACTAAGTGAAAAAGATTATGATCTATTGAATTAATTTACATAATTCAGAGTTTTTACATTGTAGATATTCTATTGAAGAATTATTTATTATTATAGTTATTTCTCTTTTTAAGTGTGTTACCAAGCATTTTCAAAAAAAATATTAGATTTAGAATAATTAAATTTCTAATAATGGGATAATATATCTATTTCCGTATCAAATATGAAAGTTTTGTAAAATTAAAATCATATTATTGTTCTTTCATATTTGAATTAAATCTAATTTATGATGTTATTTTTAAATAAAATTATAATATCTATAAAACATTTAAAAAATTAAAATAAAATTGAATGAGGTTTATTTTATTGAGCAATGCTTCTAACCATTCTCTTTTTTCGAAGAGATTTATTCTTTTTATCATACTATCAGTAAATTTCATAAATATTGAGATTTCAAATAAATCAATTTTATTAAGCAGTGCCATAATTGATGATCATTGGGCAATTAAATCACCCTATACTGTCGGAATGAATGAAACTAAACTTATTCAACTAGATTCCTATATTGATGAAAATTTGGGGCTGTTAGATAGTATGATTATTATCAAAAATGGTTTTGTTATTAAAGAAAATTACTATAATAATCAACATGAGAATTATTTGCATTCAGTATATTCAATTACAAAAAGTATTATGTCTGTTTTACTTGGAATCGCTATTTTTAATGGATTCATTGGAGATCTTAATCAAAAGGTAATTAATTTTTTTCCAAATTACAATATCAATAATTTAGATGATATGAAGCGAAACATATCAATTGAAAATTTATTAACTATGACTTCTGGCTTCGATTGGAACGAATCAGGGCTATCTTATCAAGATCCTAATAATTCATTTTCAGATATGTTGAATAACCTGAAACCTATCCAATATATGTTAGATTAGCCTATGACTACACCTCCTGGGAGTATTTTTAATTACAATTCTGGCTCAACTCATTTATTATCTCATATTATTAACATTTCTACTGGATTAGATCCATATGATTTTGCCCAAAAATATTTATTTCAAATAATTGGAATAGAGGAAAAAAATTTATCATGGTTACGTGATTCATCCAATTTACCTTATGGAGGATTTGGATTATCTCTCAGATCAAGGGATTTAGCAAAAATTGGACAATTAATTTTATCAAATGGAAATTGGGGGAATAACCAAATTTTTTCTAAAGAATGGATAAATAAATCATCGACTTTACAGAAGAATTTAGTTGATATTAATAATAATTCCATAAATTATGGATATCTTTTCTGGATAGAAGAATTTGGGGGGTTTTCTGCTGTAGGATATAATGGACAATACATCACAATCATACCCGAGTATGATTTAGTTGTTATAATGACCGCTAGTGGCACTTATGCCAACCATATTATTCCAGAATATATAATACCTGCAATTAAAGATGGTTCTGAAAAAAATTCTGATTTTTGGAATTTAAATCTAATAATTTATGTAGGTTTTAGTGGTATTACCTTGGTTTTTATTTTCTTGATCTTGGTTCATATTAAAAAAAAGGTAGTTGCAATATTAGGTAAATATAAACGTGGAGAAAGTG
>CAYPTZ010000005.1:6360-23122 GCA_964413395.1 uncultured archaeon
AAATAATATCAATTGACAACATTAAGTTAACTTTATAAGTGAGAATTAATTTTGATATAATAGAAAAAAAAAGGTGTTATAAAAAATGGAACTCAACAAATTTACTGTCAAGTTACAGGAGGGAATTCAAAAAGCCCAAAAATTAGCTAAAGATAATTCTAACCAACAAATAGAAATAGAACACTTTATTTCTGCCCTTCTTTCGGATCCTGAAAGCACTACTTCTATTATAATTTCAAAAACAGGTTCTAATCCTAGTCAAATAAAATCAGAGATTGACCTTGAAATTAAACGATATCCTTCAGTGTCTGGTACTTCTGTCCCTGATATATATATTTCAAACTCTTTTAAAAATATCATTAATTTGGCAACCACAATTATGGAAGAAATGAAGGATCAATTTCTTTCTGGAGAGCACATTATATTAGCAATATTAAATGATAATTCTAATAGTGTATCTGCAATATTAAATAAGCATGGGATAACTATAAAGAGAATTTATCAAGCAATCTCTGAATTGAGGGGAAAAAATTCAATAGATAATCAAAATCCTGAAGCTCAATATCAACCTCTTAAAAAATATACAAGAAATTTAAACGATTTAGCACGAAAAGGAAAATTAGATCCAGTAATTGGAAGAGATGATGAAATTAGAAGAGTAATAACTATCCTTTCTCGGAGAACTAAAAATAATCCTGTGCTTATCGGTGATGCTGGTGTTGGAAAAACTGCAATAGTCGAAGGAATTGCACAAAGAATATTTAACGACGATGTTCCTGATTCACTTAAACAAAAAATTGTTTTGAGTCTTGATCTAGGGGCTCTAATTGCAGGTGCAAAATATCGAGGTGAATTCGAAGAACGATTAAAAAGTGTTATCAAAGAAATCACTCAAAATAGCGGGCAATATATTTTATTTATTGATGAATTGCATACACTAGTCGGTGCTGGAGCTGCAGAAGGAGCAATGGATGCAAGTAATATGCTAAAACCTGCTCTTGCTCGTGGAGAATTACGTTCAATTGGAGCAACCACAATTAAGGAATATCGAAAATATATTGAAAAAGATACTGCATTATCTCGTAGATTTCAGCCAGTTTTAGTTTCAGAACCTACAGTTGAGCAAACTATCACAATTTTGCGAGGTTTAAAAGAGAAATATGAAATTCATCATGGAATTCACATTACAGATAGTGCTTTAATCGCTGCTGCAACCTTGTCCTATCGTTATATTACAGACAGATTTCTTCCTGACAAAGCTATTGATCTAATTGATGAGGCTAGTTCTAGACTTCGTATTGAACTTGATTCTATGCCTTTAGAAATGGATGAAATTCATAGAAAAATAATTCAATTGCAAATTGAAAAAGAAGCACTTAAAAAAGAAAAACGAGATAAAAATATTAGTTTAGAGTTAGAAAAATGTGAGAAAAATATTTCTGAACTCGATTTAAAATATCAAACACTAAAAAAACAATGGGAAAATGAAAAAAAACTTATTGCATCAATTTCACGATTAAACCAAAAAATTGAAGAAACTAAAGTCGAAGAAGAAAAGGCAACAAGAATTGGAGATTTAGGTAAAGCAGCTGAGCTAAGATATGGTATAAGAAACGATTTAATAAAAGAACATGAACGAATTTCTCAAAAGCTTAAAGAAAGTACAAAAGATAAACAAATTTTAAAACAAAAGATAACGCAAGAAGATATCGCAAAAATTGTAAGTCAATGGACTAGCATTCCAATATCACGCTTGATGGAAGGTGAAAAATCTAAATTGCTTGAAATGGAAGATAGACTTGAAGGACGAGTTATTGGCCAAAGTCATGCAATTACTTCTATATCAAATGCAGTAAGAAGAGCAAGATCTGGGATACAAGATCCTAATAGACCAATTGGCTCTTTTCTCTTTTTAGGTCCTACGGGTGTTGGGAAAACTGAGACAGCAAAAGCACTTGCAGAATTTTTATTTGATAGTGAAGATGCATTAATTCGAATTGATATGTCAGAATACATGGAGAAGCATACTGTTGCTCGTTTAATAGGAGCACCTCCCGGATATGTGGGATACGATGAAGGAGGACAATTAACTGAAGCTGTGAGAAGAAAACCGTATTCAATTATATTATTTGATGAAATTGAAAAAGCTCATCATGATATAATCAATGTATTTTTACAAGTCCTTGATGATGGAAGATTAACGGATGGAAAAGGCAGAACTATTGATTTCAAAAATACTGTACTTATAATGACCAGTAATATTGGGACAGAATTAATCTCCCAATTTCGTGAAAATAAAAAAGAAATATCTGAAATTGAACTTAAGCAACTCCTAAAAACTAAATTCAGTCCTGAATTTCTAAACCGTATAGATGAATATATTACTTTCAATTTTCTGGAAAAGGATCAAATAAAGGAAATTGTAAAAATCCAGATAAGGAGGATGAATGAAATTTTAAAGAGAAAGGATATTGTTGTTGAATTATCTGAAAACGCGATAAGTAAAATATCAAATATCGGATTTGACCCTGAATATGGAGCAAGACCTTTGAAACGGGCAATACAAAAAAATATACAAGATAAATTAGCACTCCTTTTATTGGAAGGAAAGATAAAAGAATCAACAATAGTTAAAGTTGATGTTGATAAAAAAGGAATTTTTATTTTTTCAAATCAAAATGATAATGAAATATAATTAAATTTTTTTTTTTCCTCTCCATTTTTAATTCTATCAAAAACCAGTCTTTTTACCTTTTAAAAAACTATAACATGTAATTTCTGGATTAAATTTAAACTAAGAGTTATATTCAAATATCAATTTGATAAAAAATGACAACAATAGAAACAATTACAAATATTATCTCCATAATTATGAAATTGATATTTTTTCTTTTCTTCTTTTATAGATTTATGAAGACTAAATACCATTCATAATTCTTCATTACATTAACATGTCTGATGTTTACAATTAGTCCCCTTTTTGAGATTATCATCGATTTTAATGAAGATAATGTCGAAAAAATTTTGTTTTTAGACAATATTTCAATGCTTGGTTTTATTATTGGCTTTTTCTTCTTCCAATTATCATTCGAATTGTTTTGGTCTGGAAAAATTACAGGTACTACATTTTTAATTTCAAGATTTTTACTGATATTCACCGTTCCTACTAACTTTTTTCTTTCTCTTCTAAATTATCAAACATATAATTCCTTTTTCCAAGATATTGAGCGATTTTTGACATTTTTTGAGTTTATTGGTGAAATTTTTGTTGCTTTTGCAGTTTTCATAATCATTATCAAATAATTACTCCAAATTAAAAAAACTAAAAGCAAATTAAAACAAAAAAAAAATGATATTAATGTTATTTGGAATGATATTTTTACTATTGGGAGTAATTTTTGAATCAATATTAGATGTTTTTGGCCATATTATGATTATTTTAACAGAAGTTATATTCATGATACAATTCTTTGATATCAGTGCATTTTTATTAAAAACTGAAGAATTATAGAAGCTTATTCTTATCAATTCTATTGGTTTTTCACTCTATAGTTATTATTTTGAAAAATTTGTTGTTGATGATGGAAAAAATCATAATGAAAAAGCGGATGATGGAAAAACATTAATGTTTTCAGGCGTTATTAAGGCTGTTTCTTCCTTATTATCAAGGATGAGAGTTTCGTAATATATTTGTTGTGGTAGTTTATCATACAAAAGAATATGAATTCTCATTTGTTCTAATTGTTGATAAGGCCAATACTTTTTTCCGAGAAGCCATTCATAAAATTTCCCATATTATGATGGATGCGATAGGTGAATTAAAAGTAAATTCTACTTTTTCAGAAAAACAAATTACACTAGCAGATAAAATTGTTGAAGAATATTTTGGATTTAATTCCTTTTAGTTCATTTTTGCTAATTTTAATGATAATGAAATAAAAAAAAAATTATGAAGATAAAATCTTTTCTGCGATTGGGATGAATTTTTTTTTCTTATCAACATGCTCTTGAATATAATCTAAAATTAATTTTATTGCTTCTTTTTTACATGTTCCACAAAGCATTCCATTTCTACATCGCATATACCTATCTTGTAATTTATCATCGTCAGGTTGAAAATGAATTTGAAGAAGTTTGAAGATCATACATTTTTCAGGAACACCACCTAATTTTTCTTGTTCTTCTCTATTATTCCTGCCACCTGTAAATGCATTCTTCAATTTCTTCTCTATACTTTTTGGATCATCTGCCATATTGAAAGCACTACTAGGGCGTGATTTGCTCATTTTCTTGTTAATATCGTCAAGACCTGGTAATAATTTGTGATAAGTTGCTCCGGGTTTAAAGAATTGGGTTGATTCTTCTGGAGATTCTCCTTCATTCTTGCATTTCTTGAAATGTCTTGATAAATCTCGAACTAATCGGATATGTGGATCTTGATCAATACCTACGGGAACTATTGTTGGCATGGGATTGTTTTTTAATTGAGGAAGTAATATATCACCAACTTGGACTAATGCTGCCAAATATAATGCAAATTCTCTATCTCCATAAATTGCTTTCATCATATTATTGGTAACATGTCGACCTGCGCGATATGGCATTGTGTTTACCATAGGTTCTTTTGATTGAAGCCATATATAGGCTCGTTTTGGATCTAATCCTAAAGTTAAAATATCAGCTAAATTATCAATAGCATTTTTATGTGATTCTTCATAAGACATACCATTATCAACATAGGATTCAATATCGGCTATTGCATAATACACAAATCCTCCCATTTTCTGAAATTCAACGATCTCACTTGCTGTAGTCATAGTTCCTAAATGGAAATGTCCACTTGGTTTGATTCCGCTCATAACTACCCATTCTTTCCCTTCTTGAACTGCCTTAACAATCAATTGAAAATCTCGATGACCGTATATTATTTTTCTTCGCAAAAATCGATTTTTTTCAAAAAGAGAATATGGTATATCTAAATCCTGAATTAGTTTGATTCCAAATTCTTCACAAAGTCGTATATAATCTTCATCAGAAACTAAATCATCTCCCCATGGATTTACTATTGGTGTCTTAGATTCTCCTTGAATAGTTTCTCCAGAATCAATATTTTCATTCTCATTCGACATATAAATCTGACATATTTAGGAACTTATTTGGATTTTATGATTTGTTCCAATTTTTTTTTTATCATTTTTTTTTTTTACAATTTTTAAGATTTTGAATCAGAAAAATTAATAATAATTCACAATTTTTTTTTGTAATTTCATTAAGAATTCTTGATTTGTATAAATGCAAATCATTGGAATTCTAAATTGGAAAAAATATAAAACGGTTAACATTATGGCTGGAAGATTTCTTAGAATGTTCTCTCCCTTTGTTCGGATAACTCCTGAGGTTAAACAACCTGATAGAGAAATATCCTTCAAAGATAAGCTTATTTATACCTTTGTTATTCTCCTCATATATATTATTATGTCTAATATCCCACTTCATGGGTTACCTTTACAAGGAGATACTGGGGTTGATTATTACTATTGGCTACGTACGATTTTAGCATCCCAACGAGGAACCCTTACGGAAATGGGAATTGGACCAATAGTAACCTCAGGTCTTATTATGCAATTACTTCAAGGTGCAAAAATGATTGAAGTGAATATGAATGATCCAGCAGATCGTGCTCTTTTCACTGGAGCTCAGAAAGTAATTGCAATTTTCTTAACACTTTTCCAAATTATCATGTATATTTTTGGTGGTGCGTTTGGTGCATTGGGTACAGGTGATGGTGAATTAGGAACTTCTGCAGCAATAAGTATTGGTTTCCAATTACTCTTTGCCGGGATTTTAATTATGTTAATGGATGAAGTATTACAAAAAGGTTATGGATTAGGCTCAGGTGTTTCATTATTCATTGCTACTGGAGTTGCAGGACAAATCTTTTGGAACGCTTTTGGTCCAATGACTCAAAGCGGAGAAGGTACAGATGGTTTATATACTGGAATTATGATTGCATTTTTCCAAGTATTATTTGGTTCACAATTGTTCCCAGATGGCCATTCAAGAGCAGGGGAATCTATTGGAATAGGCGACCTGTGGTTCCGGGAAGCCAATGCTCCCGGATTGGTAGGTTTAATTACAACAATATTAATATTCTCTGTAGTAATATATATTGAGAGTATGCGGGTGGAGATACCCTTGACGTATGCAGGATATAAAGGGTATCGAGGAAAATATCCGATGAAACTGTTATATGTTTCTAATATACCTGTAATCTTAGCTCAAGCATTATATGCAAATTTCTTATTCATTGGCCAACTTGCGTGGAATGGTACTAGCGAAGGATCCGGAGTGCGAAGCGTAGTCGCCTTTTTTGGGAGTTTTAAGACCGAAGACGCGGCCGCTGGGGGTTCTTATTTAACCCCCACAGGAGGAATATTAAAATATTTAACGCCGCCGAAAGGTTTATCAAATATAATTTCTGTTTGGCGAAAAACTGGTTTGGAAGGTGGGGATCAATGGGCGGAAATGGGTGGTATTTTATTGCATAGTTTAATCTACTTAATTATATTCGTATTTATTTGTGTCTATTTTGGTAAAATTTGGATTGAAGTAAGCGGATTAGCACCACGTGATATTGCAGGACAAATTATTGATTCCAAAATGCAAATTCCAGGATTCCGAAGAAGTGATAAAATTATTGAAAAAATCTTAAAACGATATATTCCGACGTTGACAATCATTTGTGGTATTATCGTAGGATTTCTAAGTTTCACTGCAGATTTCCTTGGAAGTCTTAGTTCGGGTACCGGGTTGCTACTTACTGTTGGAATTGTTCAGAATTATGCTGAGACTATATCAAAAGAAGCTGCAGCAGATCAAATGCCTGGAATGCGGGGCTTGTTAGGATTATAATTTTTTTTTTTAATATAATTTAAACTTTTTAGAAAATTTTTTTTTTAAGTTTTAATTTCATTAGTGTATATACTATAGTGATAAGAAAATGTTGGCTATGATTTTAAGCTGGGCTGATTTCATTCAAACGGTTTCTCGCCCACCTCACTCTATGTTATTTGTATATTTTGTGTGCTTGATTGTTTCTATATTTACTACCTTATTAAATAAAAAGTTAGTTGATCACAATCAGGTAAATCGAATTACTGAAGTTGTCAATGAACATAATGCTAAAAAAAAATTGCTATTTAAATTAGCAGAAGAAAACCCAAAAAAATATGCTAAAGAGTATTCAAAATGGCAGAGAAGAGATGCGAGTGTAAAGAAAATGCAACAAAGTGTTTCTTTAAAAAGAATGAAACCTGCACTTATTCAGATTGTTCCAATGCTTGCGTTCTTTTATGTCTTAAGATCTCTTTATAATGTGGATAGTGGAGCATTTCCAATAGCTCGAACTGCAATGAACTCCTATGATGTCCCATTAATAGGAGGGATACTTCAATCACAAATGTACTCTGTACTTGGGAATATAACTGTATCCATGGGGTGGATTGGTTATTTTGGATATTACTCTCTTTGTTCTTTTCTAAATTCTTCAATGCTACAAAAGATTTTCAAAATTTCAAAACCTGCAGGTAAAGGCGCAAGTTCCTTATTTGATTCGAGCGCACAAATGGATTTACCCAAACCGCAATAAATATTTTAATTGACATATATACTTTTTTTTGTTCTAAATTATAATTCTTCAAGTTAATTCATTTTTTCTAACCATAACTTCGTAATTATTCAATGATTGGTATGAAAAATTACAATTCTCCAGTAATTTGTCCATATCATATAATATTACTAAAATTCGAAGTTTTTTTATCCATTTAAGACAAATAAATCATAATGAATGAAAAAATTTTTTTGGATGATATGAATAATGAAAATTTAGATGAGGAGGAAGAGAAGAATCTGGATGAAAACAATCTAGATGAATCTGATGAAAAAGATGATGAAATTATTGATGTATCCAATTTTTTTAATTATCAACGTGCAATAAATTCTCTAATTGATTATCTTAATGTTGCGATTGATGATACAATTGGAGGTTTTACTAGATCGGATCAAGTATTATTCACTCATGTAAATAAAAAATTAATTTTGAATGCAATTCTCGAAGCTGGTTTCTATGATTTTTGTAAATATCGATTAGCAAAAGTGGCAGAAAGTAAAGCAATGGAAAGTGAAGAAACCTTTATGAAAATGATGGAAAAAGTGCAAGGTGAGATTGATTTACTTGCCTATTTGTTGGTTAATACGAGGTTAGCTCATCGATCTTTAAATTTTGATCTATTTCTAAGCCTTTTAAAAGGAGGTTTATTCGTCGATATTATGGAAACTCATGAAAAAATTGTCAAAAATATGGAAGATCGAGCTCAGCAAGTTAATCGTTCTAATATTCAAGAAAATATTAAAATTGACGGAAGCAATCTCTATATTTAAAAAAACCTTGAGTTCTATTAATTCTTTTTTTCTGATTCCAAAGCCTGTGTGTATACTTTCTTTGATATTTTAGAATAAATCTCAGAAAATACTAAATTAAATAATTCTGGATATTCCGAATTGGGTGCATTTCCTAAATTTGCGAGTATCTCGAAAGAATCTGATGGCTTTTTAAAATGAAATCCTACCTTAAATGGAATTTGATTTTTGGTAAAATCTTTATTTTGTAGTTCTGATATTGGAATAGAGGGTACATCAAATCTATCCTCGGAAAAATTAGTAATTTCTCTTATATTTTTTATAGATTTTGAAATTGGCTGATTAGAACATGAACGAGCATGTTGCAATTCATTTAATATTTCAACTTTATTTTTCCCTCTTAATTTTAACAATAAAAATGGATCAAAATCTACAACCCGGGCAATATATAAAATTGTGGCAGCAATATGTTTACAAGGTACAGCAGAATCTGGACATGAACATTTGGCGTTTAAATTTCGTGTGGCAGATGGAAATAGTGGGAAACCATTTGAAGCAAATATTTCTTCAAAATCCATTGGCATTTTATTCTCAAGTAATTGAATTGTATAATTTGCCTTTTCTACTATTTGATTGATGATATTTGACCATCCTTTTTCAGATATAACATCAAAAATAACCTTTACACGATAAGGTGTTGGAGCTGTACCTTGGACTGAAGTAAAAATTAGCCCTGGAGTAATTACTAAATTAGAAATTCTGTCTTCCTCAGCATAACGTAGTCCTCTTTGCATGCGATATGGTCTTCCATATTCTAAGATTGCTTTTACCCATCTTTGACCCCAATCAGTTCGCGCAAAATTCATTAATTCTTGCTTGATTTCATTAACTTCATTCTTTTTTTGACGTTTATCATGAAATTGACTTTTATTTTTATAATTATTATCTCTATGAGAATTTTTAGTAATATTTCTTAATTTAAAATTTGATGTTTTTTTCTTTTTTTCCATAAAATTCTATCACCAAGATTTATGTAATGAAAATAATTCGTTCAATTCAGAGTTAGTCAGACTGGTAATCCAATTTTCTCCTTTTGAACTCAATATACTATCTGCCAAATTTCTTTTTTCTTCTAACATTTGATCTATCTTTTCTTCAATAGTACCTATTGAGATGAATTTGTATACGTTCACGCGATTTTTTTGACCTATTCTATAAGCACGATCTGTTGCCTGATCTTCTATTGCAGGATTCCACCATCGATCAAAATGAAAAACTGTTGATGCTTGGGTTAAATTTAATCCAGTTCCTCCTGCTCGTAATGACAAAATCATAATTGGAGGACTTTGAAAATCTGCTGATTGAAATTCATCCACCATGACTTCTCGTCTTTTCTGTGGAATTCCTCCATGAAAGAACAATATTGGAATATTATATTTTTTTTCCAGCATATGTTGGAGTAATTCTCCCATTTGTTTGAATTGGGTAAATATTAATATTTTTTCACCTTCTTCTAAAATTTCGTCGAACATTTCGACTAATCGCTTAACTTTTGTTGAGGCTTTTAGAAAATCCTCCACAGAATACTTTTTAATTTTCTGATGAATGTCTTCTGGTAAAGGTTGGTTTGAGATTTCTTTGTTCAGATTTGAGATTTCTGAATTATCTTCTATTAATGATTTATCTAAGTGCAAATATTGAAAAGGATGATTGCAAATTTGTTTGGTATGAGTTAATAATTTTAATATTATACCTTTTCGTTTTATATTCTCAATTTCTTTATTTTCCAACTCTTTTAATGTGCTATCTACCACTTTTGCATATAATTCTGCTTGATCTTTTGCTAGTTCTAAATAAATTTTAATCTCGTTCTTTTCTGGTAAATCACTTATTATATTTTTATCTGATTTCAGACGTCTCATTATAAAAGGTGATATAAATTTCTTCAATCTATTTGAAATAAATTCATTCTGAAATCTTTCTATTGGTAAAATAAATTCTTTTTGAAAGTGTGCCTTTTTCCCCAATAAACCTGGATTTAAAAATTCAAATAAGGTCCACAATTCAATTAACCTATTTTCAATAGGTGTACCACTCAATGCAATTCTATATTGACTTTTTAAGCGAAGAATTGCTTGAGTTTGTTGGGTTTTATAATTTTTTATATTCTGTGATTCATCTAAAATAATACCTGAAAAGAGTAAAGGTTCTAAATTGTCAATATCATTTCTAATCGTCCCATAGGTTGTTAAAATGATTTGATTGGCTTTAATAAATTTAGTAAGAATTTCATCACCTTTATCTCTCTCAGGACCATGATGAATTAATACCTTTAAATTTGGGGCAAATTTATTCAATTCTCGGTGCCAATTAAAAAGAACAGATGTTGGACAAATTATTAAAACACTATTTATTTTTTTAAAGATGGCTTGTTGATATAGTAAAAATGAAATTATTTCAATAGTTTTTCCTAGTCCCATATCATCAGCAAGGCATATTCCGAAATTTAATTTAGCCATATTACCTAACCATGTTAGTGCTTTTTCTTGATATGGTCTTAATTTTCCATTGAAAGACTTTGGAACTAAGATTGGTTCAAATTGTTCAATTGATTGTAGATGTTCAATAATATTTTCAAAATCTCCCTCAATTTTTACTTCAAAAGTTGAACCTCCTTCATTGATAGAGATTTCATTCATCATTCCTAATTTTATTGCTTCCAAATATGGAATTTCTCCCTTTATTTTCTCTTTTTCCTTGAAAATAGGTCTTAATTGATCCATATCATATGGATCTATTAAGATCCATTGATCTCGCCAAAAAATTAAGGGATCTTTTGAATTTGCCAATTTGATAAATTCATCATCTGTTAAGGATTTTCCTTCAAGTTGAGCTTCCCAATGAAATTCCATCATAGTATCTCGATTGAATAAAGATTGAGATGTCAATGCTCCCATACTTGAATTTTTTTTTGTAATTTCCAAATTTCTAGGTTGAATTACCATTCTTGCTGTCAAACATTGTTGACCTTTAGAAGCAAATTGCTCAGGTAGATTTACTACAAAACCTGCTTGTCTAAGTAGATACATTGAAGTACGTAAAAAATCCATAACTTCAAATATTTTTATTTTTACATTTTGTGGATTTTTACTCTCTAAAGAACGGTTAATTGGAGGAAAAAATCTTTTTGCGGTTCCTAATGCACGTAATACTTTTTCTTGCAGTAAATTTTCATCATTACAAACATTGGCATATTCTGATTGAGACGTAACTATTCCATCCCAGAGATCTGCTAATGGAATTAAATTATCTGGATTATGGATAGGTTGAAGAAAATAATTTAAAATCCAATCTGATTTGCTATCTTTTGGGTAATCTAATTGAAATATAAATGCAATTCCTAAAGAAAATGAAAAACCTTGAGCATTTTGAATCCAATTTTGAAGAATACTTGGGATTGGAGTATCACAAAAACGATTAATTTTAAAAGTTGACTGATTATCAACTAGAACTTTTAAGTATCTTATATCCCAAGGTCCATCATTTTCATCAGAACAGGCTTCTTCAAAATCAGAAAGCCCATAATTATAGGTACTTGCAATCTTTTGTATAAATTTTGTTCCCATAGTTTTTTTTATAAGTAAATCTGCTATTATGTTCATATATTCAGAAAAAAGATATGATGGATGCCATAATGCACTAGTGAAATAATTTTCTTCATTCTTTTTTGAAGTTTGCGCTTTTATAAAATCGAATGGTAAATTATAACTTAACAAAGTAGATTTTTGTATAATTTGGTTTATTCTTTCATAATCTCTCTGAGTTTTAAATACTATATTCCATTTTCCCTTGTATTCATCTTCATTAATTTTAAAAAGATTTGGAATAAAATTTCCTCTTGATAGTAATTCCATAGTAAATTTTGTGAGATATGCCCATGTTTTTATTGAGTCCTCATAATGGATAATTTTTTGACTTCGATCTTTGCTTTCATTAATATTGATTGCAAAAAGTAATTTGATAGCAGGGCCTAATGGCATTATCTTCCCAAGTATATTATTAATAGGGAAATATTTTTTTTTTTTTTTTTGAGAAGAAACTACAATTTTCATAGAGCAAGATAATAATTTTTTTGCTGGAATTTTTGGAAAATTCCGTATAATATTTCTTTCAATATCTTCTATTTTTGCTTGTGGTGTTTCATTAGTGATCGAATCAGTAATCCAAAATAAGAAGAAACCTGTATCTCTTGGAATATCGACTTTTTTAGTTAAAAGTGCAAAACCACTTGTTTCCTTATTCCAATATTTAGAGGGAATGTAAGTTAATTGCAAACTCATGAATAACTTTCTACCTATTATATCCAATTTAAAGTATAATATAATTTTTTTTTAATTTTGTAATACATATAAATATTCTAATAATTGGATATAATGTTTTTATAAATTTTTTATAAATAGCATTTTCATTTTATATGCAGTTGATATCTATCATTTTCGTATGTAACAATTTCTCATTTAATATTTTAGCTGCAAATCAATAATAATAGACATCAATCATCCCTTTTTTCATAATCAAGTAAATGAATGTGGATAGAGAAAAATATGCTAATTTATTGAGTTTTATTCTTTCGAACTTTCTCTTTGATATTTCAATAATTTATTGTTGTTATTATATATAGTTTTTATGTTTGTTCATTTTTGAACCTTAATTGATTAAAAAATGACATCCAATTTATTAAAAATTACATGGAAAAAATTATGGATAAATTTCTTGAAGAATTTTCTAATAATGATATATGAAAAATGCTATTTGTCATGTTGTTTATATAAATATATTATTACAAAATTTAGGTTTTTTTTAAATTTATAAAAAGTGATGGTAATGAAAAAAAAATTCAATATTAAATTTATGATATTAACCTTGTCTTTACTTTTGATTATTAGCGCAATGCAATTTGGTGTGAAATACAGCTCTGCTGTGCCAGAGGATAGTTTTGAAGACAATGATAATATTGGTGATGCTAAGCCGATCGATTTCGGTGATCACACAAACTTAGCATTATGGGATGAAGATTGGTATTCTTTCAATATTGGTTCAGGAGAATTCCTTAATCTATCTATTTGGTTCAATCATATTGAATGTGATATGGAACTTGAGTTATATGATGAATGGGACAACTTAATTGAAAGTTCCTATAGTCTATCAAATATGGAAACAATTGTTAAATTATTTACATATAATCAAAATCTTAAATTGCGAATATTTAGTGCAGATTATAGCAACCAAGCATCATATACTTTTGATTTAGGCAAATTTTATGATCCTAATTTTTCAGATATTTATGAAGAAAATGATATTAGAGTAAATGCTACTGATATTGGGACTCTTGGGCATTTCGACACTTTAATGTTAAATGATGATGATTGGTATTGTTATGGCCCTGTATCTAATCAAGAAACCATACAAATATTATTAAAATATGATAGAATGGCTTCTCTAAATATTGAACTTATTGATGAATCAGGTAACCCTCATGGTTATATGACCACTAATGTTCCAGAAGGAATTTTACTTGAATGGACCGCTAATACTGGATATTCATTAATAAATATTTATATTCATGGTGATTATGGAATAGCTTATGAATTAGATATTAGTAATCAAAGCCTTTATGTATTAGATGATCCATTCGAACCAAATGATAGTTGGGGAGAATCACAATTTATTGCTGATTTTCAAATGTACTACCAATTATATCAAAATGATGATGATTGGTATGAATTTTGGTTAATGCCTAACGATGTATTAGAAATTCATCTTTATTATAGCGTATATAGTACTAATATGAATTTGAGCTTCTACGATGATTCTAATATTCTTCAAATAACTGAAGATAGCACAATTTATGATAATGATCATAAAAGAATAGTGTATTCTAATTTCAATACTTATGGAATATATGTACATTTACGAGTTTCTGGCCCAAATATGGGGGATTGGTATGATATGGAATTATTCTTAAATGGTGGTAATTTAAATGGCCCTACTTTAGATGATGTGGCTTATAAAACAGATGATAATTATGTGTGGGATGTTGAGATAAGCTTTGACGATGATGGTGGTCCACGAGGTACGGAGAATTATCAGGGCACTCTCGAAGTTCAACTTAATGAAGTTTATATTGCAGGTGAAGCCATTAATGCAAGAGCTAGAGTTGATTGGATAAATTTACCTGATGAATTTATTGATTATCCACAAAGTGAAGATTATATCTTCTGGATTGATGTTGATGGATATCCTAATCCTGGTTATTTTGGTTATGGTTCTCTATTTACAAGCAAATATTTCACATATAGTACAACTCAACCTCTTTTCAATCTATTATCTGGCTTAAATTATGAAATTATTGATAATGGAAGAGGTTTAAAAGTTATAAATGATGCTGGGAATACACCTGCAAATCCATGGTTTTTGATGGAATTTTACTATACCGATGATGGAATATTGAAAGATTTTGTCTATCAATATGAATATTATGATGAATCTGAAAATTTCATAGGTAAAGTTGATATGAAAATAAGGCTAGCTAAGACTCCTGATGATGTTCCTTCTGATGGTGGAGATGGTGTCGATCCATTTGGTTTTGATATCCCTGGTTTCAAAATCGAGTATCTTGGATTGGTTTCATTCAGTATAATTGGAATTATTATTAAAAAAAGGAAGAACTAAATTTTTTTTTTTTCATTTAGCTTCTTAAATTATCAATATCTAAAATATTTATTTCAACTTTTTCTTGAATTTCCTCATCTTCTCCACCAATATATTCTTCTTCTTCTTCTTCAGAATAGTCATATTCTGGATATTCTGGATCTTCTGGCAATATAACTTCTATTATTTTTGCTTTTGCATTCTTCTCATCGAGATGCTCAATACTAAATATAGAGATATGTCGTTTATTCCATATGTTAATCACGCCTTCTTCTGTGTAATCACAGCTGGATATTAATAATCCTTTTTGAGAATGCGTAGACAATTGATTATTCGACATAAATCTATTGAATAATGTTTTACCATAAAAATATCCTTTCATATTATCTATTTTTTTAAATTCTGAACCTTTCAAATCTACATTTGATTTGTTATATAAAAATTGTTTTGAAAATGTATCCATGTGAGTATTGTCAATATTCGGTATAAATTGAAGATCTTTAAGTATTAAAGATTTTTTTGGAATATCAACATTTATAGGTATACCTCCATTAGCAGCGATAACATTTTCATAATCTGATTTTGCAATGTGAGTTAATGGTAATAATTCAAAGAATTCAATTATTTCATCAAGCACTTCTTGATCAAAATGAGATATTATATTATTAATAAACCCAGAATTCTTCATTTGAGAAAGTTCTTCATTTTTTCCACGCAGTAAAATCACTTCTTTTGGATAAGCAAGATTGAAACTGATTAAATATAATAAATTATGAAGATCCATTGGACTATTTCCTATGTAATTACCTAAATAAATAATACGTAAAGAATCTTCATTTGCCTGACTCTCAAAAATTTTTGGTTGGAAGAATCGAGATAATAATTTATCATTATCACTAAACGTTGAATTTCCAACATAATAAAATGTTGTATTTCCTGGAAATTCTTCAATTAGAACTGATTTTGATTTATAATTTTTGTAAATTTCTTGAATTTGTTGAAACATTTGAATAATATATTTTTTAGCCTTATCTCCCCCATAAAATTCATCTGGAGTAGGATGCTTATATTGATGTAGAAAATAAAATTCCCAAATTTGATCTATTTCATTAGATTTTAAAGCAGATAATCTGGGTTTGGATTTATTTGCTTTTGCATCCATCTCAGCTTGTTCTGATTCATTTTTTCTTGTTTCTTCTTGAGAAATCTTTTCTATTTCATCTATTTTTGAATCAGTTCCAGTACCGATGGTTAAAATTTCTACTTCTCTTTCTGCACGCCATTTAGATAGCTTTAATAATTGTTTTGCCTTTTCGGATTTAACTAAACTTTCATTATTTTTAATTGAATCACGCTTATTATTATACTCTATACTCAGAATTTCTAATTCATCTTGTCTTTTAATTTCTATATTTTCATTTTCTATTTTCAAACGTAATTCTTCATTTTTATTCATATGCTTTATTCTTTCAGCTTCTTCCTTGTCCTTTTTTATACGAGCTAAACGTTTTTTCTCCATTTCAGGGGAGATTTTTTCTTTTTGTTCAGCTCGCTTCTTTTTCTCTTTTATTTCTGCTTGTTTCTTTTTCTCTTCTATTTCTGCTTGTTTCTTTTTCTCTTCTATTTCTGCTTG